>JBALXF010000239.1:0-5374 GCA_036961085.1 Psychromonas sp. | reverse complement strand
AGTCCAGGAGTATTCGGTGATGAGATATTTACCGCGATATAACCCGCATGTTGGTATACTTTATCCATACATAATAGGTAATCATTTTTCCCTTCTTCTACTGGTGTAGCGAAGTTTTTACCAATATTGATACCAATGACACCTTTAAACTCACTGTTTTTTACATTAGCAATCAGGTTATCAACACCTTCATTATTAAAGCCCATACGGTTAATAATACCTTCCGCTTCTAATACTCTAAAGATACGTGGAGATTCATTACCTGGTTGACCAACAGGGGTAACCGTACCGATTTCAATATGACCAAAACCCATTGCACCAAATGCATCGATGCACTCGCCATTTTTATCAAGACCTGCCGCTAAACCTACTGAGTTTGGGAAAGTGATCCCCATAACTTGTACTGGACGCTGCTGCACTTTTTGACGATAGAAAAGATCTAAAATAGTGCCATGTGTTAATTTAAGCTGTTTGATAGAAACATCATGTGCTTTTTCTGGATTTAACATAAATAAAAAGCTGCGCATAATTCGATAAAGCATATATAGACCTTTAAGTTGGATGGATAAAAACTGGCTGTATTGTACCGCTTATCGACTAAACGTGTAATACAAAACAGGAATAATTAAATAACTTTTACCTGAAATTATTATTTAACAACAATATTTTGGTAACCCTGTACACGAACACGCCAGCCTTTTAGCCAACGCGATTCATCTCTTGGTGCATTTTTAACTCGACGTGTTAAAACTTCATCGGCCGAATAAGCAAAAGCACGTAATGGATTATTATATTCGCTTGGCATGCTTAACAACACTTGCTTCAATCCCCACCCCTGCCCTAAATAACGTTCTTTTTCCGATAAACCTTCACCCTTGAAATTGATATAATCCAATAGCACAAATAAACCAGCAGGTGAATTGGTTAAACGCTGTAAGTGATGCTCTATTAATATTTTTTGCGCAGACGTGCTATCGGCAATAATCATTGGAATCGCAATTTCTAATCGAAGAATAATAAACTTCACTTGTAGATCTAAATGCTCACTTAATAAAGTGCGTAATTCAGTTAACTGCTTTTGATCGAACTCCTGATAAAATTGTTCCCTGCTTTTCCACGGAGCCAGTTTATCTTCGGTAAGCCAGTTTGGAAGTGCAACACCATTTTGCTGCATGTATTCTAATAAAGCGGGAAATTGCTCTTGGAACGGCCCCTTTTCATCTGTTGGATACCAGATAAAATGCCCCAAACCTAACGATGGAAAATCTTCATTTTTATTCCAAGTAGTTAAGTGCTCTAACTTTTGCTGGCCCTCGTTTTTCCAAATAAGCATACCCAAATCATCTGCTTGTTTAGTCGTTAAATCAATAGGATAAGTTTGGCTAACAGCACTTAAGTGGATGGTAAATAAACTAATAAAAAACATAATGCGTAACATATACAACCTCAATCAGGAAAACTAAAAATAGAGCTAAAAAAAAACCAAACAATTTTGTTTGGTTTCTGACAATACGTTAAAAAATCATTCTCGACCTGGTAATTTTTTCCAAGTCACTTTATCACGTAAATAGACTGGAAGAGCTAATTCAGGTAACACGGTTTGACCATCTTCGATGCAACGAACAGCTTCATCTAACATATATTTAGCATTTGGAAATTCAATATCAGACTGCTGCCCATTATTGAAATACTCAGTTAATTCAGGGTAAGCCGCCCAACCCGATCCGACTAAAACAGCAGTCTCAAGGTTCGCTAACTGCAGCTCGATTAAATCAACAGGTTTAATCACCAACTCTTCATTTATTAAGGTCATTATATTATTTTGCACTTGATAGCGAGCAAAATAGACTTCGCCCATGCGCGCATCAATTGCAGCATAAACATCATTAGCTTGTTGAAGCTTAAATGCCTGTTGCGCCATTGCTTGTAACGTAGATACACCAACCATATTTTTTTCGATGCCAAACGCCAAACCTTGGGCAATACTGATACCAATACGTACGCCAGTAAAACTCCCCGGACCTCTGCCATAAGCAACAACATCAATCTCTGCCAAACTAAGGCCTGAAGATTGTAATACCTGCTCTACTGTGGGTAAAATTTTAGTAGTATGCTCGCGCGGTGCCAACATGAAATGCTCAGTAACTTTCTGCTCACTACCGGTTTGGATTAGCACTGCAACTGAGCAAGCTTCTGTTGAAGTATCAACACATAATACATTTAATTGTTTAGACATAGTTGCCCTATTTATAGCTGTTTACAATGCCAGTAAAGACATGGCATTTGGAATCTATTTATTGTTTATCTTATTGTTGTAGCGAAGCAAATAACAATAAGACTATTAACTTATCAATCTATCGTTTTCAAAAATGCGACAGCATTATCGAGCGAACGTGTACGTGGCATGCAAGGTAAACTATTTAAAAATAAATTGCCATATTTACGCGTTACTAATCGTGTATCACAAACAATCAGCACACCTTTATCTTGTTCTGCTCGAATCAATCGCCCAACGCCCTGCTTAAAAGTAATAACCGCTTGTGGTAATTGTACCGCAGAGAAAGGATCTTTGCCTTTCAATTCAGCATCTTCCATTCGAGCTTTTAATAAAGGCTCTTCCGGTGACGTGAATGGAATCTTATCGATTATGACACAAGATAAAACCTGACCTCGTACATCAACACCTTCCCAGAAACTGCCTGTTGCGACTAATAAGGCATTACCGTGGTTAATGAATTCATCCAATAGCGCCTGTTTACTTTTTTCACCTTGCAATAAAACCGGCAGAGTTAATACCTGCCTAAAACCTTCGGCTAGCTGATTCATCATTGCGTGGCTGGTACATAAAAAGAAACATCGACCTTTACTAGCGCGAATAACCGGTGCCAGCTGTTCAATTAATTTATCAGCCAGCCCAGGAGTACCAGGCTCAGGAATCAATCTAGGCACCACAAACAGTGTTTGTGTCGCATAATCAAAGGGACTATTTAGCTGCAAACATTGTGTGTTTTGTAAACCCAGCAGTTCAGTGAAATGTGAAAACTCACCTTTTACTGACAAGGTTGCCGAGGTGAATACCCAACTTGCTTGTTTTTTTTCACATTCTAACTGAAAGCGTTGTGCCACACTAAGCGGAGTAATATTTAAGGAGAAATGTTGGCGAGTACAATCAAACCAATAACTAAAACCGGTTTCGTTAACCATATTTAGCTTTTTAAATAATAAAGTGAATTGATTCAATCGATCAAAACAATGATCTAATACTTCACTTTTCCCTAATCGGTCGGTGATAACCTCGGTTAAAAAACTCATCACCTGCAGAATTCGCTGCACATGTAACTGCATCACACGTTCTTTAGATTTATCTCGCCAGCTGCCAGTGCCTTTATCGATAGCAAAGGCCAATCTAAAATCTAATACCGTTAAACGTAATTGCTCAGCGGCTTTTGCCATCTGTTTTGCTTCGCGTATTTCAGTACGATAGACAAAATCGATCTCTTTAGCTAACTCCAACAGCTGGCGGCTAGAAAGTGATTCACCAAAATATTGACTGGCGATATCAGGAAGCTGATGTGCTTCATCAAAAATATACACGCCTGCTTCTGGCATTAACTCACCAAACCCGGTCTCTTTTACAGCGAGATCAGCAAAAAACAGATGATGATTAATCACTACCAGATCTGCGTCCATGGCTTTTTTTCGTGCTTTAACAATAAAACAATCATCAAAACTAGGACACTCTCGGCCTAAACAATTGTCATTATTACTGGTAATTGAAGGGATAATTTGTGCATCTTCAGCGAGATCTTTGATTTCAGCAATATCACCCGTCTTAGTCGCTATTGACCAATTCTTAATTTTAACTAACTCAATCTGCAGAGACCTATCTTTATGTTTAGTTTCCAGCATAAAACGATTGAGACGTTCATTACATAGGTAATTACTTCTCCCTTTTAGCAAAGTCACGACACCACTAAAATTAGTAGCTTCAACCAACAAAGGTAAATCTTTTAAAAACAGCTGCTCTTGTAGCGCTTTACTGCCCGTAGAGATAATGATTTTCTCAGAAATAGCTTTATCAAAAGTTAATAGTGCAGGCGCTAAGTAGGCAAAGGTTTTCCCTGTACCGGTCTCAGCTTCAACTACTAATTGCTGTTTAGTTTTGATCGTCTCTGCAACGGCTTCAGCCATTTCAACTTGTGCATCGCGGGAGATAAAATGAGGGAGTCGTTTACTTAAAGCACCACTGGCAGAAAAAAAAGATGAGATCAAAATTTAGGACTCTAAAAGGAAACATGCTTATATTCTACGTCAATTAAAAGTATGATAACAACTCAATCGATAGAGTATGAATAAATATGTGTAAACTGTATTTTTTGCCTGATAAATTGGGTGTGGAATTTAAGACAATTCAAGCAATGGTAAGTATATATTGCCAATCCCACCACCAACTAAGCGACAAAACGCAACTTTGCATGCAATGTGCCGAATTTATAGCTTATGCCAATGAAAAGTTGGATCGTTGCCCCTATGGCCAAAACAAACCGACTTGTAATAAATGCCCAATTCATTGTTATAAAAGCGAACAGCGTCAACAAGCAAAAACCATCATGCACTATGCAGGGCCTAGAATGCTAAGTAAACATCCAATTCTGGCAATCAAACATCTTATTGCAGAGCGACGTGCGATCCCCTCTAGTATAGGCAACAAAGAATCTAACCGGCATTTACGTAAGTCTAGTTAAACTCTTTAACCATATACAAACAATTATTAATGGCTGGATGTTGCGCAGAATTTGTTACCTTAAAACCGACCTTTTGATAAGCACGAATAGCCTGCTTATTGTAATCCCAAACTAATAACGAACATTCCTTAACCTTCATTCTTTTAATGCCTTGTTCAGCCAGCAACAAAATTAACTTAGCGGCGAGCCCCTGCCCGCGCATACTAGGAGCAATCACTAATCTGGCGAGGTGACATTTATCTAAGTTTAAATAATACTGCCCAAAGCCAACTAGTTCTTCATTATCTGTTACTAATGCAAATGATTGACTGAGATTATTATTAAGGTCATCAGAAAAAGATTTAAGGCTAAAGGGATAAGTAAAGTTAGGCCCAGCCCACTCAGTTACCTCTGATTCACTAGAAAACCAAGCCATCAAGGTCAAAATATGCACTTGTGTTACTGCAATTAATTTCATTATGCTCTCAATTATTTAACATGCTGTTGCACTTAACTCAGGTAAAAATGGAAAAAATCAAAACATTATAAGTACTAGCCACAGATAACACAGAGAAAATATAATTTAAGTATAATTATTTTTTCTCTGTGTAGTGCGCAGCACCTCTGTAAATGAACTCAAACCGAAACGT
>JBALXF010000238.1:0-5377 GCA_036961085.1 Psychromonas sp. | reverse complement strand
CAAAAAATAAGCTTATAACAACCAAAAAAAAACTTAAACCACTGATTTAAATTGAAAATAAATAATTGGTCTAATACATGCATTAACACCACTATGACTGCATTTAGCAAGCTGTATTTAACAAGCTAAGGTGCACTACCAAAAATACGATAGTGGAGTTCAATGATGAAAACATCTAGCCTACATCAAACTAAGCAATGGTTGAAAAACAGTGAAAACCCATTCGCTAAATTTCTATTTACTCAGATTAAATCTGTATTTAATTTTGAGATAGTCGCACCTAAATTTATCTTCGCTATGGGTTATTCCATTTATATTTTTTTTCGTAACTTGTTTAGCTCATTAACCCGTATTTTTTTCTGGACGCCTCTGTTTAAAGGCCGTTTACAAAAAGTGGGTAGCAACCTTAACCTCTATGGCGGCCTGCCTTACATCAGCGGTCCGGTTACCATTGAACTTGGTGATAAATGCAGAGTCTCTGGACAAACAACCTTTAGCGGCCGAAGTTGCGCCACTACCGCACCACAATTAATCGTTGGAAATAATATAGATATTGGTTGGATGACAACTATTGCAGTGGGTACAAAAGTAATCATTGCGGACAATGTTCGTATTGCAGGTCGCACTATATTAGCAGGTTACCCAGGCCACCCATTAAACCCTGTTGACCGTGCATTAGGTCTGCCGGAAACAGATGATCAAGTTGGCGATATTATTTTAGAAAAAGATGTTTGGCTGGCAACCGGTGTTTCAGTAATGGCAAGCGTACGCATTGGTCAAGGCACCATAGTCGCAGCAGGCAGTGTTGTCACTCATGATCTCCCCCCGATGGTATTAGCAGGCGGGATCCCTGCTCGTGTAATCCGTTCCCTCACTCCGTTTGATACAAATCCAGCTAAAACTGCAGCGAAGGTAAAGTAATATGGCAAATGACCTAATTGTATTTGGTGAAGACTGGGGCGGCCTACCAAGCAGTACTCAGCACCTGATAAAACATTTATCTAAAACACGCAAAATCGTTTGGGTTAACTCTATTGGTTTAAGAAGACCAACATTAACTTTCCGCGATATTAAACGAACATGGGATAAGTTAACGGCGACTAACGTTCGCACTGCGCAAACAATTTGTTTAACTGCAGAGCAAAATGACAATTTCTACGTGGTTGCTCCACGGACACTGCCCGCACCACGTAGTTTACTAGGGCGCTGGATTGCTAAAAAATTGCTGCTGGCTCAAATAAAGCCGGTTGTTGATAGCGCACAATTACACAAGCCAATACTTTGGACATCACTCCCTACTGCTGTTGATATGGCAGGCCATTTAAATGAATCGGCACTGGTTTATTACTGTGGTGATGATTTTTCCGGTCTAGCGGGTGTCGATCATCACACAGTGGACAAACGTGAACAGGAATTATTAATTAAAGCCGATCTGATTATCGCAAGCAGCGCTAAATTAACTAAACGCTCGGCACCTGAACGTACTCAATTATTAACCCATGGTGTTGATTATGCGTTGTTCTCTACCCCCGTAGAAAGAGCAAGCGACTTACCCGATGACGGGCGTCAAATTGCCGGTTTTTACGGTAGTATTTCCGAGTGGTTAGATATTGAATTATTAGAACAAACCATAGCTAAGATGCCCGATTGGCACTTTGTATTTATAGGTAAAGCTGTGATTGATACCAGTCGTTTATCGCATTTTGCAAATGTTACATTTTTAGGTGAGCGTCCCCATAAACAATTACCTGCATATAGCCAACATTGGAACGCATCATTATTACCCTTTGTTGACAACGCACAAATTCGAGCCTGTAACCCGTTGAAATTAAGTGAATATCTCGCAGCAGGTCGCCCTATCATCTGTACATCGTTCCCAGTGGTACAGGAATTGCATGAATCAGGATTAGTGCAAATCGTTAATAATAGTCAGTCGATGCAAGATGCACTACGTAACAGTGAACAACTTTTTACGCAGCCTGATTTTAGTAAGCGATTACGTAACAGAGTTAGTCAACAAAGTTGGTCTGCTCGGGCAGATTTAGTCTCAAATTGGTTGGAACAACTATGAGTACATTACATACACGCATTTACTTAATTTTAGAAGGCGCATGGCGACGCCGTTACATGATCATGATACCCGTCTTAATTTTGCCTATGTTTGGTGTGGTGATCAGTACATTAAGTCAAAAAAATTATGCATCTCATACCAGTATGTTAATTCAGGAAACCGCTAAGTTAAATCCGTTTTTAGAAGACTTAGCAGTTTCTGCAATGCTTAAAGAACGCATTAGCGCATTAAAAACCTTATTGCATAGCCGTCACATATTAGGCTCTGTTGCGTTACAAAGAGGTCTAGTTAATGAGCAAACAACACCAGAAAAACATGACCAAGTAATTCAACAGCTTTCTAATTCCTTAACTATTGCGATGTTAGGTAAAGACCTTATCCGTATCGACTATCGAGCCAATAACCCAGAAGGCATGAAAGAGATGCTGCAGTCAGTAAGCGAGCAATTTGTAGAGCAATTACTGGCGCCAGAACGCTCTTCAATGACAGACTCAAGTAAGTTTTTGGCCGAGCACTTACAAAGTAGACAAGTAGACTTAGATATAGCAGAGCTTGCTATGGCAGACTTTATTGATCAACACGCATCGGAACTACCTGAGCTTCATATCAGTAATATTTCACGTTTATCTAAATTAAAACAACGCCTTTCTGAGCGTGAAGCTGAAATGGCGGGTGCTAGTAGAAGCCTAGGAGGCCTGAGTCAGCAATTATCAAAAACCAATCCAGTTATCGACTTACTTGAAGATAAAATCATCCGTTTGCAAGGTGAACTCGCCTTACTAAGATCGCGTTATACCGACCAGCATAGTTTAGTGATTGGCGCTCTGAAAAAAATAAAACGCTTAGAAGGTGAGAGACAAAGACTGATCGGAAACACCGATGAAAGTTTAAGTATTGAAAAGTTATGGGCAATGGGTAATAACTCAGCAGCTGATCTTAATAACCAACAACAACCTTTATTAATTTCTCAGCTAGATAACATGCAGCAAACGGGAGCTAAAGTTGAAGGTTTACGAGAAGAAATTAAAAGTCTAAAAAGCATCATCAATACACTTGAAATACAAATGTCTAGCTATGGTGAGAATGCAAGTAAGTTATCTAAATTACAAAGAGAGCTGAACATTAAAAGAGATCTGTACGACGATATTCTAATTCGTTTTGAGAAAGCAAGCATTACCGCTTCCCTAGGTGTTTTTGAACAAGATAAACGCGTCAAAGTCATTGACCGCCCATTCACTCCCACTTACCCGACCAATAAACCGTTAGTGTTATTTATTATTAGCGGCTTGATAGGCGGCTTTATGCTTGGTTGTGGCCTAGCGATTATTTTCGAAGTCAGTGATAACCGATTACGCAGACGTGAACAGTTAGTTGCCCTCACAGGTGTGCCCGTGTTTAGTCGTATTCCTTACATTACAACGTTATACCCAGGAGATAACTTATGAATACTGTCATTCAAGTTGTGCAGCATCTGCGACCAGGAGGTATTGAAACATTATCACTTGATTTGTGCTCATTTGCCCAGAAAAATGAAAAAGTGTTGATTGTTAGCCTTGAAGGAGATCTTGAAAGCGCGCTAACACAGTGGCCTCGATTAACACAGTTTCAAGACAGCTTAATATTCATGAATAAACAATCCGGGTTAACTTTATCTTTAGTCACTAAATTAGTTCGTTTATTCAAGCAGCACAGCCCACAAGCTATTCATACACATCATATAGGCCCTCTTTTATATGCAGGCTTAGCAGCACGTTTGGCAGGCGTTAAACAACTTATTCATACTGAGCATGATGCATGGCACCTTAATGATCAAAAGCGTTGCAAATTGCAACGCAGAGCGATCAAGTTTTTAAAGCCGACCTTAGTCGCTGATGCACAAACAGTCGCGAAAAACATGCGTGAAAACCTACAATGTAATGCACCTATCACAGTGATCCGCAACGGTATCGACAGTGAACATTTCATTCCTGGCAATAAGTTTACCGCCAGAGCTGAATTTGGATTATCTTCTGATGTGCAAATTATTGGCTGTAGTGGACGTATGGAAGAAGTTAAGGGACATGCGGTATTAATTAAAGCACTGCAAAGCTTACCCGTAACCGTTCACCTTGCGCTTGCCGGCAGTGGCTCTCTAGAAGCAGATTTACGTCAATTAGCAATACAACTTGGGCTATATGAACGCGTTCATTTCCTCGGTCATATTGATGATATGCCGAGCTTTTATCAAGCATTAGACCTATTTTGCCTCCCCTCGTTAAACGAAGGCTTACCATTATCACCTCTTGAAGCTCAAGCCTGCAATATTATTACCTTAGTCACAGATGTAGGCGGCTCGAAAGAAACACTTTGCCCTGCTAGTGGCAAGTTTACCCCCGCTAATAATTATCAATTAATGGGCAAAACATTGTTGAAAATGTTGTGTAATACCTGTGATGTAAAACCTCGCGCCTATGTCCAACAACATGGAGATGTTCGCATCATGGCTAAGCGTTACGCTAGCCTACGTAGTCCACTAGGAGCGCAGTTATGATTAATAGCATTATGATCACAACCACCCTAATCTGTATGTTTTTAGTGATTTACCATCATTTAGGCTATCCGCTTATTTTACGTTGGTTTAATAAACGCAACCCTAGGCTTGTGACAGTCGCTTCGCCTCGTCAATATACAAACTCACAAGCAGATGATGATTTGCCTAAAATAGCCATTGTGATCCCCGCTTATAATGAGCAGGAGTGGATTGCTGAGAAAATCCGTAATCTAGCAATACTTGATTACCCGCTTAAACGCCTACAGATAGTTATTGCTTGTGATGGATGCACAGATCAAACCTATGCAATTGCGGCAAAAACAGCAGCAGAGACAGAGTGTTTCCACCTACCAATTCAAATTATCAACTTCACTAAAAATCGCGGTAAAGTTGCTGTATTAAATCAACTTATTGAACAACTTGACTGTGATTTAGTGGCTTTAAGCGACACTTCAGCACTGTTATCAATCGATGCACTGCTACTTGCTGCTGAACGCTTTAAAGACTCTGACGTTGGCGTGCTTACTGGTCATTACGGTTTGCTTTCTCCGGGATCAGAAGGGGAACAAACTTACTGGAACTATCAAAGCGAGATCAAAGCCAGTGAGGCTGCTCTAGGTGCCACATTAGGCGCTCATGGCGCTTTCTACGTTTTCCGTCATCACTTATTTGAGCCATTACCTGCCGATACCATCAATGATGATTTTATCTTACCAATG
This sequence comes from Psychromonas sp., assembly GCA_036961085.1. Taxonomy (GTDB): domain Bacteria; phylum Pseudomonadota; class Gammaproteobacteria; order Enterobacterales; family Psychromonadaceae; genus Psychromonas. The sequence goes on along the minus strand of JBALXF010000238.1, from coordinate 57 downwards.
AACATAGTGGCTCAAGGATATCGTGCTGAATATGAGAATGGAATCAATGCATTAGAG
>JBALXF010000237.1:241-5382 GCA_036961085.1 Psychromonas sp. | reverse complement strand
GGAATGCCATGAATCAATTGGTCCAAACCACCGTGTTGATGCTCCTCAAGTCATAAAATACAGTGCGGCACAATCCAAAATAGGCCAACAAAATAAAGTGTTACTTGATTCTGATGCTATTTTAAAAGCTAATTCAAATTGTACTGATTGCCATGCACCAGACGATCTACGTGAAAAAGCTTGGGTACACGATGTTCATGCTAAAAATGCAACTTGCTCATCTTGCCATTCTGTACATGTGGATGGAGATAAAGTAGGCATACAAGCTCTCGATGGTAAACAAAAAATTGGTATGTGTGTTGATTGTCATAGCGACTTTAACTTAATCGATGAAGACAAAGGAGAGTGACATGGACTGTACTAGAAGAAGTCTATTAATTAGTGCTGGGGCGGTTATATTCACTACCGGAGTATCGCAGTCGGCATTTGGTAAAAAAGCATTAGTTGGTACCTTAGAAGATGGCGATAAACGCTACGGTATGGTTTTTGATGAAACCGCTTGTATCGGATGTACGGCTTGTACCGATGCTTGCCGTACAGTTAATAATGTTCCCGAAGGGCAGTCACGTTTAGAGATAGTACGAAGTGAGCCAATGGGGGAATACCCTAATGTCACTTACCAGTTTAATCGTGTTTCATGCCAGCATTGTGATAACGCACCCTGTGTTCATGTTTGTCCAACAGGTGCTGCTTATACAGATGCAGCAACGGGTATAGTGGACGTAACAGCAGATAAATGTGTGGGTTGTGGTTATTGTTTAGCTGCTTGTCCTTACCAAGTACGTTTTTTCCATGAAGAGACCAAATCTGCTGATAAATGTAATTTCTGTCGTGATACCAATTTAAAAGCAGGAAAATTACCGGCGTGTGTTGAGTCTTGTCCGACTAAAGCGTTAGTGTTCGGTGATTTAAATGATCCAAATAGTCAGATCAATAAAGTGATTAGTAGCAATGCGGTTTATCGCGATAAAGTGACTTTGGGTACTGAGCCAAAACTTTATAAAATTCCAGATTCAAAAGGGGAGATACAAGGATGAGTACATTTATTGATGCGTTTACCTTTGACTCCTTAGTCTGGGATTGGATTATTGCGGTTTATTTATTTCTTGCAGGTATGTCTGCCGGTATGGTGATGATTGCTATATATCTAAAACGAAATGTCATAGAAGGTGATCCTGCTGCCAATGGCATTATTAAGGCAACTGGCATATTAGCGCCATTTGGTATTATTAGTGGTTTAGTCATTTTAATATTCCATTTAACTAAGCCATTATCATTTTGGAAAATAATGATTTTTTATAACACCTCATCAGTAATGTCGATGGGTGTCATATTATTCCAAGTTTATATGGTGGTGCTATTTGCATGGCTTGCTGTTATTTATAAAAAGCCAATCAGTGATTTATTAAAATCATTATTTGCAGGTAAATTTAGCTTTGTCAGCACGATTATTGATCGAGTTGCTAAATTCACTGGTGCATTAGAGATCTTTTTAGCAATATTAGCGGTATTATTAGCGGCTTATACTGGCTTCTTATTATCTGCGTTAAAAACCTATCCACTATTAAATAACCCTGCATTGCCGATTTTATTCCTATTTTCAAGTTTATCTTCTGGCGCAGCAGCATGTTTATTAATGGGCGTTGCCTACTTCAAACAACCGCTAAGCTGTAAAAGCGTAAAATGGATACATCACTTTGAACGTCCTGTCGTTTTGTTTGAGTTGTTTATCTTATTCACCTTTTTCAGTGGCTTGATTTTTGGTGGAGGACAGAAAGAGATTGCAGCAATGGCCGCAATTGGTAGTGGTTTTTGGGCTATTTGGTTCTGGGCGGGAGTGATAGGCCTAGGTATGTTGATGCCACTGGCTTTAAATACGTTAGTGCCAGCACAAGCAAGACATAACAGTCAGTTTATTGTTTTGGTGACAAGTCTAAGTTTGATTGGTGTTCTAATGCTACGTACCTTTATTCTCTACGCAGGGCAAATGACAGTTGTTTAGTGTTCGACAATTGTTTAATGCACGACAAGAGAGTCGTCAATCGACTCTCTTTACTTTATTATTAACCTTACCTAAAACCTTAAATAGCTTTCATTTATGATCCCTGAAATCGCACTTTTTTGCCTTATTGTTACTTGTTTTTGTGCATTTTTAGGGATGTTGCTACCCATAATTGGTGCAGTTAGGAATAATAATCACCTTATCTCTTATGCATGGCCATTAAGTTACGCTAGTTTTATTTTTGCATCTTCTTCTATTGTTTTATTAGCCTACAGCTTCACTGTTGATGATTTCTCGGTGATGTATATAGCGCAACACTCTAATACAAATCTACCTTATTTTTTTAAGATTGCTGCAGTTTGGGGAGGCCACGAAGGCTCTTTATTGTTTTGGGTTTTTTCCCTAGCAACTTGGTCTGCCGCGATTGCCTTTGTTAATCGAAATCGAAACAAAATTTTTATATCACGTGTTTTAATCGTGATGAGTTTTTTAACGCTTGCCTTTGCATTACTTACTTTATTAGCATCTAGTCCCTTCGAACGTATTTTCCCCGTACCATTACAAGGGCGAGATCTTAATCCTATGTTGCAAGACATCGGGCTTATATTTCATCCGCCTTTATTATATTTAGGTTATGTTGGTTTTTCGGGTGCATTTGCGTTTGCTGTCGCCGCGTTGACCATGCCAGATCTCAATATAGATTGGGCAAAATGGAGTCGTTCTTGGACCTTAATTGCTTGGGTTATGTTAACGGGTGGTATCGCATTAGGAGCCTGGTGGGCATATTACGAGCTCGGGTGGGGCGGCTGGTGGTTTTGGGATCCAGTTGAAAATGCATCATTATTACCTTGGTTAACAGGAACTGCATTACTACACTCTTTGATTGCCAGTGAGAAAACCAAGTCACTGATGAATTGGAGTTTATTACTGTCTATATTCACATTTTGCTTAAGCTTATTAGGGACGTTTGTGGTGCGTTCTGGTGTACTCACTTCCGTGCATGCTTTCGCTGTTGATCCGACCCGTGGTGTTTTATTACTTTGTATTCTAGCTATTTGTTTAATTGTGCCATTGACCTTATTTGTAGCGAGATCTGGTTCTATTATCGTCCCTAGATTACAAAGTTTATACAGTCGAGAAGTGTTGTTTTTAGTGATTAATAGTCTGTTTGCAGTGATCACCTTAACTGTGTTGTTAGGCACTTTCTACCCAATGCTATTTCAATTGTTTGGCTTAGGTCAAATATCGGTAGGGGCACCGTATTTTAATGCAGTGTTTGTACCTCTTGCATTACTGGTTATGTTAGTAATGGGAGGCTCTCCTTATATTCATTGGAAAAAGACAAAAATCACAACAACTAAAGTCATTAAAAATAAGTTATTTCAACAAACAATTGCAGCATTTACGCTTTCCGCAATTGCATACCTATTCATGGATCAACGCGCAACACTATTTGTTTTTGTGGTGTTATTTATCATTAGTTGGTTATTAGTATCATTATTCTTTCATAGACTTAGTTTAAAAAGCTTAGCCATGACAGTGGCTCACTTTGGTGTGGTCATACTTTCTGTTGGTATTTTAATGGTAAGTTATTTTTCAACGGAAGTGAGTGAAAAAATGGGCCCAGGCGTGACTGTGCAGTTAGATGATTTGACCATTCATTATCATCAAACACAATGGCGAGTAGCTGCTAACTTTACTGCGCAGCAAGCAAAACTAGAGGTGATTGATGCTAACAATAAAAGCATCATGTTAACGCCTGAAAGAAGACACTATCCAGTTCGGGTAATGAATATGAGCGAACCCGCGATAAAAGGGCAGTGGTTTCGTGACATTTACATTACTATGGGTGAAAAAATAGGCAAAGATAGTTATGCAATTCGAATCCAAAATAGAGCCTTTATCGCTTGGTTATGGCTAGGCAGTATATTAATGATGCTTGGTGGGGTGTTAGCGATTGTAAATCGTGTTTTTGCTAACCTGAATAACCGCAAGCTGCAAAACAGTGAATAAAATGAAAATAAAAATGGCTAAGTTGTTAATCCCGAGTGCTGTTGTGTTGATAATATCAATTACATTTATGCTCGCGCTCGATCAAAAAGACGATAATTTAACAGCCTCTCCTTTACAGGGAAAGCCTGTACCTGCATTTTCTGCGCCTTCGTTATTGCAAACAGATAAAACACTCACCGAGTCGATATTTATTTTGGCGCAAGGCGATGGCTTACCTACTTATAGTCTATTGAACGTTTGGGCTTCATGGTGCGTCGTCTGTAAAATAGAACACCCCTATTTAATGCAACTGAGTAACAATAGATCATTAAAACTAGTGGGGTTAAACTATCGAGACCAACGCCTTAGTGCAACTGCTTTGCTAGAGCAAACTGGTAACCCATATCAGCAAGTGATTTATGATCATGATGGACGTATTGCTTTAAACCTTGGCGTACTTGCAACTCCAGAAACTTACCTTATTGATAGTAAAGGCATGATTCTATTTCGTTATACTGGCGAGCTAAATGAATCAACTTGGTTAGAGTATTTTCAGCCACTGATTAAGCAACAGCCAAATAACCTACAACTTACAAACAATAAGGCTGATTAAAATGCGTTTACTTAGCACTTATATAGTTATCTTTTTCAGTGTTTTTAGCCACTCTTTGTGGGCACAGCAAGACAGCAAAAATAGCCTTAATAAGTTATTTATTGCAGCTGATAGTGAACGTGTGCAGCAGGTTGAAACTTTTAAATTTAAAAATCAAAATGAGCAGCAAAGAGCCATTAAATTAGCAAGAGAGCTACGTTGTCCACAATGTCAGAATCAAAACTTAATTGAATCCAACTCTCCTATTGCAAAAGATTTACGCTTAGAGGTTTATATCATGGTCAATGATGGCAAATCAGATCAACAAATCATTGATTTTATGACCCTGCGTTTTGGCGACTATGTACTTTATAAACCTAAGCTAAACCCTCAAACATATATACTGTGGGGGGCACCAATTGTTTTGTTATTATTATTTTCATGGTTTGCTTTTCGTAACTTAAAAAAATTAATTAAATGAAAACGTCGATGTCATTGAAATGAAATAACCACTTAATATTTCTGTAAAGTAAGTCTTGTATTGTTATCAATATT
>JBALXF010000237.1:0-231 GCA_036961085.1 Psychromonas sp. | reverse complement strand
AAGCAAGCAGAGGGGATATTAAATGACCAAGACAACTGAAACAAGCAAGATATTAGGTACCATTTCGAATCTAGCTAAACTTGATGTTAAACGTGTAATCTCGTTAATCTATAAAGAACGTTACTTTGAAATAATTAAAACTGGAATGGATAGCTACATAGTTGGCAACCGTAACTTTGCAAAGCAATCAAGCAGTTTGAATCATCACAATATAATTAAAGGGTTAGACGC
>JBALXF010000236.1:0-5386 GCA_036961085.1 Psychromonas sp. | reverse complement strand
GACATAAACACTCGGATTTTTTGCTGACATCAGTTTCGGATTAGGTAAAACTGAAGCAAGCAGCGCTGCCTGATAAGCACTAATTTGACTTGCCTGCTTAGAAAATAATAATCGACTGGCAGCATCTATTCCGTAGACATTAGGGCCAAACTCAACGATATTAAGATAGATTTCTAATATGCGTTGCTTAGGTAATAATATTTCAATAAATATGGTCAAGTACGCTTCTACTGCTTTACGAAATAGGCTGCGACCAGGCCACAGGTAAAGGTTTTTAACCAATTGCTGAGTAATGGTACTGGCACCACGCGTTTGTTTACGATTTTCATTTAATGCTTTAGATAATGAATCAAAATCAAATCCCCAATGTTCTGGAAATTTTTGATCTTCAGAGGCGACCACTGAAATCGGCATGGTACTAGCGATGTTATCGTAGCTCACCCAATTAATCATGATACTAGTTTCCTGATCCCACTGTTCCTGGATAATAAATGCACTGGTGAAAGGATTTAACCAACGCAAAGGGAGTGTTAATAACAAGCTTAATATAAAAACAATGGCAATAGTTCTAACTAAATAGCGCTGAATGCAAGACTTTAGTCTCCGGTTTTTACGCTGCTTTTTATTAGACTTCTTATTTCTTTTCATAGTGACACTGAGCCTGCTTAATTTGTAATGCTTAAACTATACCCATGATACTTCAAGATGCAAAGTCAGCAAGGAAAATTGTACCGAGATACTAGGCATAAAATTGAAGCCTAGTCACTCTAAGTCAATGTTTTATAACAACGTAGATGGGTGCAAGTTTCCTTGCCCTACGGGGCTCAAGCTCGGTTTTTATCAAACCATGGCAGTTCTACGTTACAACAATCGAAAAGGGAGTGACCATTTAAGAATTAAAGTCATTTATTTAATTCTACCGATAGAGGATTAACGAAGTTAAATCTCGAAAGGTCTCATGTTGTGCCTTGCTCTGGTTACCAAGCTTGTGCCTGACAAAGCATATTGAGGTAACATGGGTATATATGCTCTCTATACCAATATTCATATGTTAATTGCTCACATTACATACAGCGATTACGTAGGTTCTGCTGCTCCTCTCTCCTTATTTCATCTTACCCATCACACATTCGACGAATACAACATATGCTCAGCACTCGCTCATATGTTATCATGCATTATTTCTATAACACTTATTTCTATTTGAAATAACTCGTTATTTACAAATTTAATAATCTATTTCGTTTTAATAAATACCCAATTAATTAGTTAAAACGAGATAAGGTCGTTGTACTCGAATTTTTAAATTAGATAAGTTACCTCCCTAGTATACTTAACTAATATCTCTTTTCGACTTATTGCAATTCATAGGAAATCGATAAGATGGATAAAAATAATATAGTTAATGATGAGGCTGAATTGCTTACTGAAATTGCTATCTCTTATTATCAGCAAGGTGTTACTCAAGAGGAGATCTCCAAGAAATTTGGGTTGTCCCGCGTTAAAATTGGCCGCTTGTTAAAAAAAGCACGAGAGCTTGGGATTGTTGAAATAACGGTAAAATATCACCCCGTATTTAGTTCTCAACTTGAGGATAAATTAAAAGAACGCTTTAACATTAAACGGGCATTATTAGCATTAGATCAACCCGATGAAGAGTCTCAGCGAGCACTTGTTGCAAATCTTGTCTCATCATATTTGTCACAGAGACTTCAAAATGGCATGGTGGTATCAGTCGGGCAAGGGCGAAATGTTGCAGCTGTAGCAAATCACCTCGGTGTACCTCCGAAAAAAGATTGCACATTTGTTTGTGGTATTGGCGGAATACACCCTAAAGGCGATTTACAAAATGCCGATCATATTTGCAGAAAATTTGCTAAAAAATATGGTGGGCACAGCGAAAGTTTATACGCCCCGGCCTATGTGCCCAATAAAGCATTACGCCAAGAATTATTAAATGTCAGTACCATTAAGGACACCTTCAAACGTGCACAAAGAGCAGATATTGCACTAATGGGCGTCGGCGATATGAACGAAAAAAGCTTTATGGTTGACCTTGGTTGGTTCACTCAACAAGAGATTGTTGAAGCAAGAGTTAACCAAGGAGTGATTGGTGATATTGCAGGTTACGATTTTTATGATATTAAGGGAAAAGTTACTAAAACGGCAATGAGTGAACGCGTAATTGGCTTAAGTATCGATGACTTTAGAAATATTGAAGAGGTGATTGCCATTGCTTCTGAGAGCAGTAAACCCCTTGCATTACTCGGTGCATTACGTACAGGATCAATTGATGTGCTAGCAACGAGTGTTTCAAATGCGTTAACAATACTGAATTTAGATCAGCAAGTCTAAATTAAGTAAGTTTCCCCCACCAGTGCGATTAAAGACAATCGCACTGGTGATAATGGGTTAAGCCATAATCAAGGCGCTAGTTAAACCGATTAGACCACCAAAAACACCACCCCAGACAACTAACCAGCCAAGATGTTTTTTAATCATAGTTTGTATGATTTCTTTAACTAATTGTGGTGTTAATTCATTTAAACGTTGCTCAATGATCTGCTCTATTTTAGCCAAGATATCTTGCATCATATCGGGTTGTTCAATCTCTTGTTTTAGCATATCAATAAATTTCTCATCTTCGGTTAAGTCGATAATAGAACTTTTCATATGCTTAATAAAGGGTTCACGTAATGGCACCAATGCTTCTTCACCGCCAAACATTTCTAACATATTACCAAACGAAGATGCCATGATCACTTTAACTAAACCATCGTAGGTCGGGTTTAAATCCGTTTTTTCTATAACCGGTTTTAAATTCAAATGGGCAGCAGATAAGCTGCCTGCACTTAAAAATCTATCTACATTTTCTAGTGTAAAAAACTGATCCATCATCAATGTGCGGATACCCTTTTTGAAATCTTCAAAATGCGCGGGTACAACACCGGAACCATATAAAAAAGGAATTTTTTCAAATAGCATAAATATTGCTAACCAATTTGTTAAGGCGCCAGAAAGAGCAAACAAACCAACCATAGTTAAAATTGCTGCCACTTCGGTTTCACCTAACAACAAACCAATCACTAAAACTGCTGCTGCAATTAAGTTGGTGATAACACTTTTATTCATCTTTATTTCCTGTTCATGAGAACCCCAGTATTTCCTATTTATCACTGTAAATTTGAAGAAATTGGAGTTTGCAGATTGATAATCATTATTAAATAGTTAGCAAAAAAAAATCCAGCGGCAATTGCGACTGGATTTTAGTTTCAAATAATAGTTAATCAGAACTATTATTTGTCTTTTATATCTTCACGAAGTTTTAAACTACGTAATGCTTTGTCTAATACGCCATTAACGAATTTGTAGCTTTCATCCGTTGCAAAGTCTTTTGCTAACTCAATTGCTTCATTTAATACTACTTTATGCGGTACATCAGTGCGGTAAGTTAGTTCAAACATAGCTATACGTAATACGGCTTTATCAACCATATCCACATCTTCAATCTTACGAGAAAGGTAAGGTGCAAGTTTCTCATCTAAAGATTCAGTTTTATTAACAACACCGGCTAATAATTCTTTAAAATATGGTACGTCTGTTTTTGATAAATCTTGATCAACAGTGAATTGATCAATAATTTGACCAACATTCAGTTTAGTAATTTGCCATTGGTAAACTGCTTGTACAGCAAATTGACGGGCTCTACGGCGCTCTGCAGGTTTCATTTTCATTATCCTAATTCAGCCATAATATTGACCATTTCTAATGCACTTAAAGCAGCTTCGCTACCTTTGTTGCCCATTTTAGTGCCAGCACGTTCAATCGCTTGTTCAATTGAATCAGTTGTTAATACACCAAATGCAACAGGTATATCATAATCCATAGATACTTGTGCAAGACCTTTGTTACATTCATTAGCAACAAATTCAAAATGAGGTGTGCCACCACGGATAACCGTGCCTAACGCAATAATTGCATCGAATTTTTTAGATGCTGCAACACGCTTAGTTGCTAACGGAAGTTCAACGGCACCAGGCACGCGAACAACTGTAATATTATCATCTGCAACTTGGCCTGTACGTTTAAGGGTATCAATTGCCCCTGCTAATAACTGCTCATTAATAAAGCTGTTAAAACGAGAGATGACGATTGCGATTTGCGCTTGTGGTGCCGCTAAGCCACCTTCAATTATTTTCATTTTCTACCCTTATTACAAAATTTTGTGAATTCTAACACAATTTATTTATTTGTTAACTGTTGTCATCGCTTTATTCGGTGATGTATTCAACTACTTCTAAACCAAAACCAGATAATGCATGATATTTTTTCTCAGAGCTCAATAACACCATTTTCTGAACACCCAAATCACGTAAAATCTGAGAGCCAACACCAACACGACGACTTGCACCCTGCACTTTTCTTGCGACACGTTCACCAGCATCTTGTTGTGCGATTTGATTGATTTGATCAATCAGAGAGTTTGCTGTTTCTTGATGCCCTAACATGACTAATACGCCACCGTCTTTACTCAAACGCTGCAGCGCATCATTTAACGGCCAAGTGCGTTTAGCTAAACGATCTGAAAAGAAGCTATCCGTAAAAGTATTTTGCAAATGCACTCGCACATTAGTGGTATCACCAGCTTTAATTTCACCGTTTACCAAAGCATAATGAACTTGTTTATCAATTGTGTCTTGATATGCAATCAGATCAAACTCACCAAATTCAGTCGGTAATTTACAACCAGTAACACGTTCAATCGTTGTCTCATTGTTATTACGATATTCAATTAAATCTGCAACAGTACCAAGCTTTAGTCCATGTTTTTGAGCAATAATCTCAAGATCAGGACGACGTGCCATAGTGCCATCTTCATTTAAGATTTCAACAATCACACCTGCTGGTTCACGGCCTGCTAAACGGGTTAAATCACAACCTGCTTCAGTATGTCCGGCACGGGTTAAAACGCCACCAGCTTGCGCACGAAGCGGGAAAATATGGCCAGGCATTTCAAGGTCAGATGGCTTTGCATCTTTACCAATTGCAGCTTGGATAGTAATAGCACGATCTGATGCAGAAATACCGGTTGTTACACCTTGAGCAGCTTCAATTGATACCGTGAAGTTAGTTGGGTATGCAGCCGTATTGTCATCAACCATTAATGGTAATTTAAGTTGGTCACAACGCTCACCAGTTAATGTTAAGCAAATCAACCCTCTACCGTGTGTCGCCATGAAATTAACTGCTTCAGGGGTTATCATATCTGCGGCCATGATAAAATCACCTTCATTTTCACGATCTTCATCGTCCATTAGGATGACCATTTTACCCAAGCGGATATCTTCAATTATTTCAGCAGTAGTGTTCAATTTCATTGTTTTTC
>JBALXF010000235.1:2733-5422 GCA_036961085.1 Psychromonas sp. | reverse complement strand
GTTTCCTATCACGAATACGATCGCGGAAATCAGGTGGATTTTCAAATCCACGACGTAGCATTTTTAAGGTGCTATGGTAAAGATCACTTAATAATGCCGCTTTCCAACTATTCCAAGTTTCTTCATTGGTGGCACAAATATCTGCAACAGTTAAGCAGTGTAATAAATTTAAATGTTTTTCATCACGTACTATTTTAGCGAACTTAATAATAACCAGCGGATCGCTAATATCCCGACGTTGGGCTGTTACAGACATAGTGAGATGTTGCTCAACTAACCATGACACTGTTTTACATTCATGGCGACTTAAGCCATGCAATTCACAAAAAATCTGTGCATCAATGGCTCCAAGTGTCGAGTGATCGCCTTTTTGTCCTTTCGCAATATCATGGAAAATGGCGGCTAAATAAAGTAACTCTGGTTTATCCAGTCCATTAAATGCATCGTGAGCGACGGGATGTATTGATTTGGTTTTAGGGTAGTCATAGATGTATTTAATCAGTTTGTAGCTGTGTGCATCGACGGTGTAAGCGTGAAACAAATCAAATTGCATCTGTCCAACAATTCGACTCCATTGCGGGATATAAGCGCCTAATACGCCATACTCATACATTAATCGAAATGCACGCCCCATACCTCTTGGATGCCTGATTATTTCCATGAAAATGTCACGGCATTCAGGTATATTTTGTAACCAGTGGGTTAGACAGCGTCGTGCTTCACGTAAATCTCGTAACGTGGGGGAATAAATACCCGTAATGCGAGGGTCGTCAGCAACATGTAAAAATAACTGTAAGATCGATTCAGGTTGATCAATAAATAAACCCGCAGTCCGGAGCTCAATCATGTGATCTCGTAACTGAAAATTCTGATCAATAACTTCAATTTTCGGGGTGATATTACCTAAAATTGCTTCATCAAAATACTGTAATAGCATCTCATTAAGTTCTTTGACTCGATGAATAGTTTGATAAAATGCTTTCATCATTTTTTCAATCGCTTCATTACCTTGACCAGTATAACCAAGTAACTTTGCCACATCGTTTTGATAATCAAATAATAAGCGGTTGTCCGGACGATTGCTGATAGTATGAAGCGCAAAACGAATGGTCCATAACAGGGTTTGGCAATCAACTAGCTCTCTATATTCACCTTGAGTGATATAGTTATAACTGGTTAATTCCAATAGGCTATGCGCACCGAAGTGGCGTTTAGAAACCCATGCAATTGTTTGTAGGTCGCGTAATCCGCCACAGCCATTTTTTATATCGGGTTCAAGACTATAACCATCACCTCGGCAGTTTTTGTGACGATTAAATTGCTCTTCTCGTTTGACGACAAAAAATTTATCAGATGGCCAAAAGTTTTTAGAATCGATTAACTCTAATAATTTTTGGTAGGTATCTTGATTACCACTGACATGACGGGCCTCTGTCATGCTAGTCGCTATGGTTATATCTGCATTACCTTGTTCAAAGCAGTCATGTAGCGTACGTACGCTATTACCAATATCAAGTTTTAAATCCCAAAGATTAGTAATAAAGGTACTGATTTTTTCTTCATCTTCAGCTGTAAATTGTTGCTGGCAAAGAATAAGAATATCGATATCTGATTTTGGATGTAATTCACCGCGACCATAACCACCCACTGCGATTAAACTTAAATCATAGCTTTCATTGAGGCCAAAATGATCCCATAGGCACTGTAATAGCTCATCAATATAACGTGCTCGTGTGTTAACTATTTTAGTAATATCCGCTTGAGCCTTAAAGATCTCGAGCTGCCAGTCCTGAAACTGTTGTAAATTTGCTTTGAGGTTTTTTAGGTTAATTTGTTCGGTAGGGATGTTAGCAGGAGATAAACTTTCAAAATCCATTGTTGGCCTCTGGTTAATTATGCCGAATAAGTAAAACGGAGCATCTATCTTTATTAATAGATGCTGTGTCTAACTATCTCAAGGCTTTTTCTTAATCGTGGTTGATAATACGATCAATGGTTTCTTCTGGACGAAGTGTTAGAATCTCCACGCCCGTTTCAGTTACTAGTAACGTATGTTCCCATTGTGCTGAAAGCACTTTTTTCTTGGTTTCAACAGTCCATTCATCTTTTAAAACTTTACAAGCTTCTGTTTTTTTGCCTTGATTAATCATAGGTTCAATGGTGAAACATTGGCCGACTTTAAGTACTTCACCAGTACCTTTTTTACCATAATGTAAAACTTGAGGCTCTTCATGGAAAACTGCTCCAATACCATGACCACAGTACTCTCGTACCACTGAGCAGGTGTTTTCTTCTGCATGTTTTTGAATAGCAGCGCCAATATCACCTAAACGCGCACCAGGCTTAACTAAATTAATCCCGATATATAAACACTCTTGTGAGATTCGCGATAAACGCTCTCCAGCGATAGATTGCCCGATAATAAACATTTTAGAGGTATCACCATGATAACCGTCTTTAATAACCGTAATATCAATATTAATGATATCACCATCTTTTAATGCTTTATCATTTGGAATGCCGTGACATACGACATGATTGACAGAGGTACAGATAGATTTAGGGAATCCATGATAATTCAAAGGTGCTGGAATACCTTGTTGTTCCTTAACAATAAAATCATGACAGATCTGGTTTAATTCATTGGTTGTCACCCCTTTTTTTACAAAAGGTTCGATCATGGTTAATA
>JBALXF010000235.1:0-2723 GCA_036961085.1 Psychromonas sp. | reverse complement strand
ATACAGCCGCTGCGTCTACGCCTGCGATGCGCATTTTTTCAATCTCTTGTGGGGTTTTAATGATTGCTGACATCTAGTTATCTCTAATATTGTTATGGTAATTTAAACAATAACTATAGAGAATTAACGTTAATGAAGCTAGTTAAGTTTATTAAATTTAACCCCTTATATAAATGTGGATTTTTAGTCAACTTTGGGTGAGGGGACATGTGCCTATTAAGCAGGGTTATTAACCCTAATTATTATGCAAAGTGAATATGATGATAGTTGCTCGCTATCTGAAATAAATACTTATACTGTAAAGAGTCTGCATTACCGCCCATTGAAAAATGAATTTCACTTTGATTATCTAGACAGTCCGCCAAATATAATAGCTTGCCATCTTTGGTATTTTCAATTATTTCTGAGGAAGCCGTATTAGAGGAGAAGATTAAACTATTAGCGAGGAATATTCTTACCATTAATACTTCACTGTTCACTTTATAGCTCCTTAAACAATCAAAAATTATGCCATGCAAATATTCAAATAATATTTTGTGGCATTCCTTTTAAATCAGAATAAATAAATCGAAATTATTAAATGACGATTGCTATACATTAGACCAATAAATGCACAGTGAATAGAAGTGTAAGAGTGAAGGCTTGATTTCTATGTGCGAATTACTCGTGTAACTAATTAACTTTAAAGTTATTTTAGAGTACTAAATTACTTATCCATAGTGTTTGGTATGGCGCAAGTATTAAGCTCTCTTGTGTTGTATCTATTTTATTGTCTGTAATTAACTCATACCAACTCTCTGTCATAATTAGATTTAAGTTATTTATTTTTAATGCAACCTCCTGATTTGTAATGTTACTGATACAAAATATACTCTGCTTTCTATCTTGGCTTTGACGCCAAAAACCAAATAACTGCAACCCTAAATGTAATGTAAATTGTGTGGCATTGGGGTGAAAGGCAGCCTGCTTGATACGAATGTCTAGCAACTTTTTGAGTGATGCTAAAACAATATGATGATGATTATTTTGATCCTTGAGTTTTTGTTGTAAAACATCATAATCCCAGCAATGACGGTTTATCGCGCGCTTTTTATGGCTGTTTTTAAATTTTTCATAATCGTTTTGTGTACCGAGTAAACTATGAATGTAGATGCCAGGAATGCCCTCTAAAGCAAACATAATTGCATGTGCACAAATAAAGCGTTGTAAGCCTAAACTATCTTTTCCGGTGGTTGTACCCTGCAGGGCATCATATAGTGCAATATTGATTTCATAGGCTTTTTGCTCGCCAGACTCGCTACTCCTCCAAGATATCTTGCCTCCAAAGTGTTGCATGGTATCGACTAGCGTGCTTAATTCCTGTTCACTTAGTAAACCTTCAGCTGGTCGTAATCCAATACCATCGTGAGATGCAATAAAGTTAAAATAACATGTGCCATCTTGAGCAGGTGGCATACTCATTAACCAACGCTTTAGGTATAAACAGTTGCCTGTCACTAAGGTGTTAATCAGTAGTGGGGGTAATGAAAAGTTGTAGATCGAATGAGCTTCATTGGCATTGCCAAAATAGGTTAGGTTTTGTGTGTTGGGGATATTGGTTTCGGTAATAATAATTGCATCGGTCTGTGCATATTCGATCAAAGTTCTTAATAAGCGCACAATTTCATGTGTTTCAGGTAAATTGATACAGTTGCTACCTAGGTTTTTCCATAAAAAGGCGACTGCATCTAAACGAAAGATACGTACCCCCATATCCAGATATAAACGGATAATGGAGACAAAGTTTTTTAATACTTGAGGGTTTTGAAAATCAAAATCGACTTGATCATGACTAAAGGTACACCAAACATATTGCTTGCCTTTTGCCGTTGCTGTTTCTCGCAATAAATCAGAGGTTCTTGGACGTACTACTTGTGCGGTGTCATTTTCAGGGGAAGCGGTGTAAAAAAAGTCATGACCTATGCCTTTACCCTTGATGAAGTTTTGAAACCAAGCACTGCGACTTGAGCAGTGGTTGATCACTAAGTCTGACATTAAGCGGCGATGTTTTGCGATCTCTTCAATATCATGCCAATCACCTAGCGATTCATTAACACTTGAATAATCAATGATAGAAAAACCATCATCGGAACTGTAGGGGAAAAAGGGCAAAATATGTACGCTATTAATACTTTCAGCGATATAGTTTTGTATAAAGTGCTGTAAAGTAACTAATGGTTTTTGCCCATTTTTAATAAGGCTATCACCATAGGTGATCATAATGACATCTTTTTCAGACCAATAGTTTTGATAGGGAGTCGGTTGCATACAGGTTTCATTAATGCGCATTAACTCAATTAATTGTTCACTTAACAAAGTATAACTCTCTGCTAGTTTCACCTCTTTATAGATAAAACTAAGTTGCTGTATTAATTTAGTTTTTACAAGGTTAAGTTTACTGTCTTTATTGTGTAAATTAGCCATAAATCCACCTGTTATGAATGTTTTCTAGCAATCTATTCAGCTATTTAAAGCATCTATTGTAAGAATTTTATTGTTCACTAAACTCCTGATAGTCTAACTCCACAGCCTGTTTGAGTTGTTCTAACACATCTGGCATCGCACTGATCACGCGATTCCAAGAGGGGATAAAGGGGGTATCCATCGGTTTGTCTAAAAATATTTGTCCGGCGGTCATTACGTTTTCTGCAAACATTTCAATCGCCTTCTCTTCATTGTGAATA
>JBALXF010000234.1:0-5435 GCA_036961085.1 Psychromonas sp. | reverse complement strand
CTGTGTAGAGGGTGCCTATTTCGATGTTATCGATAATGGTGATGGTATCGCAGCGCAACATATTCATCACCTTACTGAGCGTTTTTACCGTGTTGATAGCTCTCGTTCACGTGATACAGGCGGTTCAGGTTTAGGGTTATCAATCGTTAAACACACCTTGAATCATTATGACAGTGAGCTAGTGATTGACAGTACCTTAGGTAAGGGCAGTAAATTTAGTTTCATTATCCCAAATAGTTACGTACATAGATTAAGCCCTTCAAATCTTTAAATAAAAGATCTAATTGAGTATTTTATGACTGCAATTATTTGTATAGTTACATTAGTTAGCGAACTCGCTATTATTATCTAACAGACAATTGATTGTAGTCATAGGATCACTCATGAAAAATAAAAAGCTCGCTAACAAACTCGAACAATTATTAGAAATTCATCAATTTAAAGATTATTGCCCAAATGGTTTGCAAATTGAAGGTGTCGAAGAAGTAAAAAAAATTATCACCGGTGTCACTGCTTGCCAAGCGTTAATAGACGTTGCAATTGCAGAGGGGGCTGATGCTATTCTGGTTCACCATGGTTTCTTTTGGAAAGGTGAAGACCAACAAATAGTTGGAATGAAATACAAACGTATTAAAAGTTTGATTGATAATGGCATCAACCTATATGCATACCACCTGCCATTAGATGTTCATCCTGAGCTTGGTAATAACAAACAGCTCGCCAATTTATTAGATATTACTGACAGACGCCCATTAGAGCCATGGGATAAACGTAGTGTTGGTCGTGTTGGTAAATTTGAAAGCCCATTGACTGCCGATCAGTTGAGTGCGCGTATCGAAACAGTTTTAGATAGACCCGCTTTGCATATCGATGGTGGCAAAAAACAAATTCAAAGCATCGCTTGGTGTACTGGAGGTGGACAAGATTATATTACTATTGCTGCTGAACAAGGAATTGATGCATTTATCAGTGGTGAAATTTCAGAGCGCACCGTGCATATTGCGCGAGAAATGGGTATTCATTATTTTGCTGCAGGGCATCACGCGACAGAACGTTACGGTGTGAAAGCTCTTGGACAGTGGTTGAGCGATGAGTTTGAACTAGAAGTTAAATTTATTGATATTGATAATCCGGTTTAATTGTAATTGCTTTCATTTTTTCTTGTAAAAAAGCCATCCTATGTTTGAAACTAGGCTGGCTTTTACATATATACCCATGTTACTTCAAAATGCTTTGTCAGGCTTCAATTCGGTGGCCAGAGCAAGACGCAACATGAGACCTTTCGAGATTTAACTTCGTTAATCCTCTATCGTAGAATTAAACAAAAGACTTCAATTCTTAAATGGTTATTCCCTTTTCGATTATTGCAACGTAGGACTGGTGTCCGAGCTGAGGCCCCGTAGGGCAAGGCAACTTGCCGCAATCTGCGTTGTTATTAAATCTCTATGTAGAATAACTTACTTCAATTTTATGCCTAGCATCTCGCCACAATTTGTGTTGCTGACTTTGCATTTCGAAGTATCATGGGTATAGTGTTGGCACAAAATAATAAATAATTTCAAACACATCATTTAGGGAATAAAAATGACAACATATAACATAGCATTGTTAGCCGGTGACGGTATCGGCCCAGAAGTAATGCAAGAAGCTGTAAAAGTATTAAACCTGGTTGAGAAACGTAATAGTGACGTTAACTTTGAACTTAACGATGTATTATTTGGAGCTGCGGCTTATTTTGCGACTGGAAAAGCATTTCCAGATGAAACTAAAGCGGCTTGTGATAAAGCTGATGCTATTTTAAAAGGTACAATTGGACTTAATCACGAAGACTCGAAAAAAATCCCAGTTGATGAACAACCTGAGCGTGGCGCGTTACTTCCACTGCGTCGTCGTTATAATACTTACGCAAATTTCCGCCCTGTATACTTACCAAAAGGTTTGGCGCATTTCTCTCCACTTAAAGAATCAGTTATCGGTGATGGAATCGATATTATGATCATTCGTGAATTAGTTGGTGGCCTTTACTTTGGTGAAAAAGAAACGGGTGTTGACGCTAACGGTAAACGTTTTGTACGTGAAGTACTTGAGTATGATGAAGATCAAATTCGTCAGATTGTTAAAGTCGGTTTTGAAGTTTCAATGAAACGTAAGAAAGTGATGCACAATATTCATAAATCTAACGTGTTGAAATCAAGTGTACTTTGGAATGAAATTGTTGAAGAAGAAAGCATAAACTACCCTGAAGTAGAAGTTAAAAACATTCTTGTTGATGCGGCAGCTACTTACTTGTGTTTAAACCCTGGCATGTTTGATGTAATGGTAATGGAAAATATGTTTGGTGATATTTTAAGTGACCAAGGCGGTGGTATTTTAGGTTCTTTAGGCCTTATGCCTTCTGCTTGTAAAGGTCCTGAAAAGTCATACTACGAGCCTTCTCACGGTAGTGCGCCAGATATCGCAGGTAAAGGGATCGCTAACCCATACTCAATGATAGGTTCAGTAGCATTAATGCTAGAAATGAGCTTTGGTATGGAACAAGAAGCGAAAAACCTTTGGTCTGCAATGCAAAGTGTATTTGAAAATGGTTATTCTACGTCAGACTTATCTAAAGCAGGCGAAGCTAATCTAGTAAGTACAGCTGAGTTTGGTGATATGGTTTGTGCTGAACTTGCTAAAATGCCAGTTGCTTAATACTAATAATTAAAAAAATCAATTATACATTAATTACATAGCCACGTTTTTACGTGGCTTTTTCGTTTTTTATACCAAGTTCAAAACGCTTTTTAAACGAACGTATTTGGTATTTCCACATTGGACATAATAATGGCGCTTAAACCAACCATTTTTAAAATGAACATCAATCTTTCCGACCTTAATAATGACATTTATGACACTTTGAATTTAACGGTTGCGCAACATCCATCGGAAACTACTGAAAGAATGATGGCACGGGTAATGGCTTATTGCTTAAATACTCAAGAGTTTCTTACTTTTACTAAGGGCTTATCGGTTGCAGATGACCCAGATATTTGGGCAAAAAGCCTAGATGATCAATTTTTATTATGGATTGATGTTGGTGAACCTGCTTTTGATCGGATTAAAAAGGCGACGCGCCAAGCAAAGGCCGTGAAAGTATATAGCTTTAACACTAAATCAGGTGTTTGGTGGAAGCAATCACAAACTAATTTTTCCTCGCTCAAGGCTGAGGTATTCCAGTTTGATTTTGAAGAAATTCAAACATTAGCTAAACATTGTAAGCGCACCATGGACTTTTCTGTCACTTTAAGTGGCGATACTGCCTATATCGCAACAGAGTCTGGTGAATGTGAAATCAATTGTTTAGCGTTACAAACTAAATAAATATCAAGCAAAAATTTGCGTCAGCCAGTGCAAAGAGTATAATTCGCCACCTTAATTAATTAGCACAGTGATCAACCTATGAAATTTATTGTAAAGCTTTTCCCTGAAATCATGATGAAAAGTAAACCCGTTCGTAAACGTTTCAGCAAAATGCTGCAGGGTAATATCCGTAATGTTTTATCGCGCCATGATGAACAGGTAAAAGTAATTTTAGAGTGGGATAAGATCATTGTTCGCACTGAAAATGAAACACCAGAGAATAAAGCTAACCTGATCATGCTACTGAGTAGTACTCCTGGTATCGCCCATTTTCTGGAAGTTAAAGAAACAGAATTCACAGATTTACATGATATCTATGAGCAAACCCATAGTAACGTAGGTGATACGTTATCAGGCAAGACATTTTGTGTGCGTGTAAAGCGTATTGGTAAACATGACTTTTCGTCTATTGAAGCAGAGCGTTATGTTGGTGGTGGTTTAAACCAACACACTGATGCACTTGGCGTTAAACTTAAAGGTCAAGATATTACGGTCCATCTTGAAATAAATAATGAAAAATTATTCTTTATCGATAAAAAACATCCGGGTTTAGGCGGTTTTCCGCTTGGAACACAAGAATCAGTATTATCATTAATTTCGGGTGGTTTTGATTCAGGTGTATCAAGTTATCAACTACTAAAACGTGGTTCTCGTGTTCATTATTGCTTCTTTAATTTAGGTGGCGCTGCACATGAAATCGGGGTTAAGCAGGTTGCTTGCCAGTTATGGAATCGTTTTGGTGCTTCTCACCGTGTGAAATTTATTTCAATTCCGTTTGAACCTGTTGTTGCTGAAATTTTAGAAAAAGTAGAGAACGGACAAATGGGTGTTGTCTTAAAACGTATGATGATACGTGCTGCGACAATTGCAGCTGAACGTTTAGATATTGAAGCATTAGTTACTGGTGAGGCACTAGGTCAGGTTTCTAGTCAAACTTTACGTAATCTATCGGTGATAGATAAAGTGACTGATATGCTCATATTGCGTCCGTTAATTGCGACAGATAAACAAGTCATTATTGATTGTGCTCGAGATATCGGTACTGCCGAAATATCTGAAACTATTCCAGAATATTGTGGTGTCATTTCGCAGCGCCCAACCGTTAAAGCGGTGATGAAAAAAATAGAGAAAGAAGAAGCTAAGTTTGATCTTTCTCTGATCGAAAAAGTTGTTTTAGAGGCCAATGTGCTGGATATTCGCGATATTGAAAAAGCGGCACATCAAGAAGTTGCAGAAGTGGAATCTGTTTCTGACTTTGCTGAGAATGAAGTGATTTTAGACATTCGTTCTAGTGAAGAAGAGGAAATGGATCCATTAGTTATTGAAGGTATTGATATTGAACATTTACCTTTCTTTAAATTAGCGAGTCAATTTGAAAAACTACCACAAGATAAAACCTACCTTTTATATTGTGCGCGTGGCGTTATGAGCCAACTCCAAGCCTTATATTTACACGAAGCTGGCTTTAGCAATGTGAAAGTTTATCGCCCATAAAGCAGTGATTGAGTTCTAACCCTTTAAAAAACGGCATTAATTTGCCGTTTTTTTATTCAACCAAGAAGATGATTCACATTTTTAGCGTGTTTAATTTCTCTTTTAAATGAATAGCCGTATGCTGATCAAGGAGTAACGGATATTCGCTTATTTAAAAGGAAAATAATATGCCTCAAGTAAAAGAAAAATATAAATTAATCTCTGGTAAAGATGATGCTGAATTTTGTGCGCGTATCACACAGTTGTTAGAGCAAGGCTATGAATTGTATGGCTCTCCAGCCTTAGCGTTTAATGGTGAGCACATGGTGGTGGCACAAGCCGTTGTTAAGCAAGATGCTCAGCTAGTTTAATTTTTGTTGCCATACTTGAAATTGTAAAGGAGTCAATAAATAACTATTTATTGGCTCCTTTACAATTGTTTCCATGTTATTTCTATTCTAATTCACCTCGCCATTTAAAACTCTTTCAGTCTATTTTGTAAATGACCTATATATTCATGCCAGGCAACTCGCGTTTTATAAAGGTGATAAGATGATGGAATG
>JBALXF010000233.1:0-5485 GCA_036961085.1 Psychromonas sp. | reverse complement strand
CTCTCCATTTACGACATCTAGCGAGTGATATTTATGGTAGTTCATCAGCTATTACAGATGCTTTACGCGACGGGTAACTTCTTCTTGCTTACCTTCATTAAATGGACGCGAATCAGGGCTGCCTAAGTAGCCACAAACGCGGCGTGTAACCGCGACCTTTTCAGGATCAGAGTTACCACAACTAGGGCATACAAAACCTTTACTTGTCGAATTAAATTCCCCTTTGAAATCACATGCATAACATTCATCAATCGGTGTGTTTGTTCCGTAATACGGCACACGTGTATAACTGTAATCCCAAACATCTTCCAACGCTTTCAGGTTATGCTGCATATTCGGGTATTCGCCATAGCAGATGAAACCACCATTGGCGATTGCAGGGTAAGGCATTTCAAAATCCAGTTT
This sequence comes from Psychromonas sp., assembly GCA_036961085.1. GTDB lineage: Bacteria > Pseudomonadota > Gammaproteobacteria > Enterobacterales > Psychromonadaceae > Psychromonas. Next base: position 5,080 of record JBALXF010000233.1, on the reverse strand, counting down.
ATCGTATGGATTTACTGCTTTTTCAACATCTAAATGGTAACTATTTGTGTAGTACCCTTTATCAGTCACTCCTTTGACGATACCAAATTCCTTCGCATCAAGGCGGCAGAAACGATCACATAGATTTTCAGAAGGCGTTGAATACAAACTAAATGCATAGCCTGTTTCTTCTTTCCAACGTTCAGTTTCAGCTTTTAAATAGCGGATCATATCAATCGCTTTAGCTTGTTTATCTTTATTATCAAACAGATGGCTATCGGCACCATATAAAGCATTAACCGCTTCATGAACACCAATGTAACCTAAAGAAATTGAAGCTCGACCATTTTTAAATATTTCAGCTACACAATCATTCGCTTTCAAACGTACACCACAAGCTCCTTCCATATATAGGATAGGGGCAACACTTGCTTTTACTTCCGATAAACGTTCAATACGCGTATCTAATGCTTTTCTCGCCATTTGTAAACGAGAGTCTAATAATTTATAAAACTTCGTCTCATCTGAACCTGCCTCTAATGCTATGCGTGGTAAATTAAGACTGACAACACCTAAATTATTACGCCCGTCATGCACTAATTGCTTATCTTCTTCGTAGGTACCTAAGAAACTACGGCAACCCATTGGGGTTTTAAACGAACCAGTTACTTCAACGACTTTATCGAAGTTTAAAATATCAGGGTACATTCGTTTGCTTGCGCATTCTAAGGCTAATTGTTTAATATCGTAATTTGCATCACTGCTTTTATGGTTAACGCCATCTTTTATAGCAAACACTAATTTAGGGAAAATAGCGGTCTTATTATTTTTTCCTAATCCCACAATACGGTTTTTCAAGATAGACTGTTGAATTAATCGCGCTTCCCAGCTTGTCCCTAAACCAAAACCTAAGGTAACAAATGGAGTTTGTCCGTTTGCTGTATGCAGCGTATTTACTTCATATTCAAGCGATTGGAATGCATCAAAACACTCTTTCTCTGTTTGTTGTGTAGCAAAAGCTTGTTGGTCATCGATATTCCACTTTTCAGCTATTGCTAAGTGCTTTTGGTAGCTTTTAGTGACATAAGGAGAAAGTGTTGTATCGATACCATTGATGGTTGTGCCACCATAGATATGACTAGCAACTTGTGCAATTATTTGTGCCGTTACAGCTGTCGCAGTTGAAATTGACTTAGGCTCTTGAATTTCTGCATTACCCATTTTAAAACCTTGAGTAAACATGCCTTTTATGTCAATTAACATACAGTTGAACATAGGGAAAAATGGTGCGTAGTCTAAATCATGATAATGCAATTCACCTTTATCGTGTGCGCGGACAACATCTCGAGGTAAAATATATGATTTAGCATAATGCTTCGCGACGATACCTGCTAATAAATCACGCTGTGTTGGGATCACTTTGCCATCTTTGTTAGCATTTTCATTAAGTAGAGAAGCATTACTTTGCTCAATCAACCCATGAATTTCACTGTTTAAGTGACTTTTGCGCTCTCGAGCAAGATCTCGGTCATGGCGGTATTCAATATACACTCGTGCTAACTCTATGTGCCCATTTTTCATTAAACAGGCTTCAACTGCATCCTGAATGTGATGAATATCCACTTCATGTTGATCTTTTAGTTGCGTTTCAACTTCCGTAGCAATAGCAACGGCATCAACACCTTTACAGCGTGCAGCACCAGAGGCTTTAAGAATTGCTTCGGAGATACGCAATGCTTTAAAAGGGACTTGAGTACCATCACGTTTAATGACAACAGGGTTCATGAAAAATCTCCATAGTAGATAATAGGCACAAGATGTAGTGCACGCGCACTATACATAACACTATATATGTACTTATTGATATGAATCAACTTTCACACTAGCTAGCAAACGAGTGTTTTAAAGGATGAAATGAAACATCAAAATGATAATTATTACTTATGAATTAATTGTATTTAACATATGTTTCAACGCTTTTAGTGCAGCATTTAGGGGGACATGATTATTATCTGTTCATTGAATCTTCGAAACACTTAATATTCTTGCTTTTCTGCTATTTTTACACTGCTTATCGGCGCTTTTATTGTTACAATAGCGTGTTCTAACCCGCTAAATATCCTTACATTTGTAGTGGAATTCAATTTTTATGAGTGAATATTTTTTACTATTTATTAGTACCGTTCTAGTTAATAACTTCGTACTAGTAAAGTTTTTAGGTCTGTGTCCGTTTATGGGCGTTTCAAATAAAATTGAAACGGCTGTCGGCATGTCCTTCGCAACAACGTTTGTTTTAACTTTAACGGCAGCAGTGTCTTATATAGTAAATAACTATATTTTATTGCCATTAGATCTACATTATTTACAAACATTAAGCTTTATTTTAGTGATTGCCGTGATTGTTCAATTTACAGAAATGGTGATGCATAAAACTAGCCCAACCTTATATCGTCTTTTGGGCATATTTTTACCACTGATCACAACCAACTGTGCAATTTTAGGTTTAGCTCTGCTTAATATTACCGAAGGTCACGATTTTGTATCCTCCATTATTTATGGTTTTGGTGCAGGTGTCGGCTTCTCTTTAGTATTAGTTATTTTTTCTTCGATGCGAGAGCGACTAGCAGCTTCTGATGTTCCTTTACCATTTAAAGGCGCTTCAATTGCAATGATCACAGCAGGTTTAATGTCACTTGCATTTATGGGCTTTACTGGCCTTATTTAATAGCGGATTAAGAAAAAATGATAACTAGTATTACTATCGCTATTTTAACCTTTGCTATCTTAGGGGCTATTTTTGGCTGCCTATTAGGTTACTCGTCGATTCGTTTCAAAGTGAAGTCCGACCCTATAGTTGAAGAACTAGATGCCTTGCTGCCACAAACTCAATGTGGGCAATGTGGGTATCCAGGCTGTAAGCCCTATGCACAAGCGATTGCAAACGGCGAAGATATTAATAAATGTCCGCCTGGAGGAGATGCCGTTATGCATCAACTCGCGGAACGAATGGGCATTGAACCTCAAAATTTAGAGGGTGAAGAAAAACCTAAACTATTGGCATTTATTCGTGAAGATGAATGTATTGGCTGCACTAAGTGTATTCAAGCATGCCCAGTCGATGCCATTTTAGGTGCAACAAGACAAATGCATACCGTGATCAGTGATGAATGTACCGGTTGTGAGCTTTGCGTTGCACCCTGCCCAACTGATTGTATTGATATGATCCCTGTTGCGGTCACCACGCAAAATTGGGAATGGAATTTAAACCGTATACCAATAAAAAATAGTACAGAGCTATAGCATGCCAACAAAATTGATGAACCTACTCAGTGACGAACAACTTGCTCAAGTTTCCTATGGAAAACAATGGGCTTTTCATGGTGGTATTCACCCACAAGAAAATAAACAACAAAGTAATCAACAACCCATTGTCGATTCAGGCATTCCGCCACTCTTAATCTTTCCGGTTGAAAGCAGAGGGCATATTCCTGATATTCTGGTTAAGGTAGGCGATTCTGTTTTAAAGGGGCAAGCCTTAACCAAAGTTTATGGTTCGATGGTGGTTCAGCATGCCTCAAGCTCTGGTGTCGTTGTTGCAATAGAAAAGCGTATCGATCTGCACCCTTCAGGTTTACCGGCTTTATCTATTATTATTGAAACTGACGGCTTAGACCAAAGTGTTACCTATAAAACAAAACAAAACTTTAGAGAACATCCGTTAGAACAGCTCATTGAACAAGTCCAGCAGGCTGGAATTGTGGGAATGGGCGGCGCTGGATTTCCAAGCCATATAAAGTTAGCACATTCTCAAAGCATAAAATTATTAATAATTAATGCCGCTGAATGTGAACCTTATATCACAGCCGATGACCGTTTAATGCAGGAATATTCCCATGAAATTATTCAAGGGATTGATGTGTTATGCCATATGTTACAGCCACAAGTTGTTGTACTTGCGATTGAAGATAACAAACCCGAAGCCATAGCTGCATTAAAACTAGCGCTTAATAATACGCAGCAGACTCTCAACACTAAATTAATTATTCGCGTTATTCCGACGCGTTATCCTTCAGGTAGTGAAAAGCAACTTATTGAGATAATTACCGGCCAACAAACACCTGCAGGCAAACACCCTACCGACCTAGGTATTGTGATGTACAATGTGGGAACGGTATTTGCGATTAAACAAGCAATTATTGACGACAAACCAGTAACTTCACGCATTGTTACTTTAACAGGTGATGCTTTCCCAGAAAAAGGCAATGTTAATGTACTTATCGGTACCCCTATCCAATATTTACTCGATAAATACAAACTAGATAGAGCGCACCTTCAGAAATTGATTATTGGTGGGCCAATGATGGGTTTCACTATTTCTGATGGTGATGTGCCAGTCAGTAAAATTTGTAATTGTATTCTTGCTCCTACGATAAAAGAAATCCCTGAAGCTGGGAGAGAATTGGCTTGTATTCGCTGTGGTGAATGTGCAGAGGTTTGCCCTGCTACCTTATTACCGCAACAGTTAGTCTGGTATGCAAAAAGCCAAGACCATGACAAGTTAGATGAATACAATTTATCTTCTTGTATTGAATGTGGTGCATGTGCTTTTGTATGCCCGAGTGATATTCCTTTGGTTGAATATTATCGTATCGCAAAATCTGAAATACGAAATGCTCGTGAAGAAGCTAAAAAAGCAGAAGTTGCACGTATCCGTCATGAGAATCGAGCGGCACGATTAGAGCAAGCTAAATTAGATCGCCAAGCTAAGCATAAATTAGCTGCTGAGAAACGTAAAACACAATTAAAAGATAAAAATGGTGGGCAAGATTTAATTGCTGCAGCATTAGAGCGAGCTAAAGCGAGGAAACAAGCATTAGCAGAGTCCTCACAAGATGACACCGAGCAAGTAACCAACACGGATGAAAAGAAAAGTACAGTAGCAGTGGCAATTGCCCGTGCGAAAGCAAAAAAACAAGCCGCTGCACAAAACAGTGAGCAAACACTATCAACTGCAACAACTGATAGTAGTGAAGATCACAAAAAAGCTGCCGTAGCTGCTGCCATTGCCCGTGCTAAAGCAAAAAAACAAGCTGCTGCGCAA
>JBALXF010000232.1:0-5507 GCA_036961085.1 Psychromonas sp. | reverse complement strand
GAATCTGAAACACAGTCTTCGATAGCAATGTGTTTTTTCAATAAGGTAGCAATAAATTTATCTATGTCTGTATTATCAATGACTCGTAATCCATAGCTTCTATCGTAATAGTCTTTAACGTGCTTATCGACTGATGAACGAGACAAATAAAATAGGTGCTGCCTGTTAATATCGTGAATTCTGTTGGCTCTTAAATTATTTAAGATTGATTTGAAATTAATATCAGCTAAGGAATAACCAATAATAACAGTCGTATTTTCTTCAATTAAAGTTTGGACTTTTTTTGAAAAATAATCTGGTTTATTAATGAATTGAAAATAATCATCAGCAGTGACGACCATATTTTTAGGAAACTTAACAGAACCATGAATATGGTATACTTGAACACCAATTGGTTGCCTGTTCACTGGATATCCAATTGCATAGGAAGTCGCTTTATCCAAACCAAGTAATTCATTCTCAATCAACAGGTCATAATTCGTTGTTATGAACTTTAAATCTTCAAATTTATTTACAAAATCTTTTACTTTATCGGCTTTGTCTGAAATTTTTACTTTTTTGATTATTCTAGCTATTTCGGTATGTAAACATTTCCCTTCGGAATGCATTTTGACTTGAATTATACTTGCACACTCTTCTAAAGGCATTATTGGCTTATCATCAGGAAATAATTGTTCTAATAATTCATCTCCTCCTTCAATTTTTTTTACACTCTTCTTAAGTAAATCTAGCCAGTTCGGGGCTTTTTTAGCTGTTATATGCATTGAGAAACCAGTCCCAACAAAAAAACACAAAGATTTTGACTCTAGTGCATAAGCTAATTCGAAATATGGTTCCAATTGTCACCTCTTTAGCTAAATATACGAGACTAAGCTCGGCTTATAACGCCGCATTAAGCGGACTAAAATTGTGGGTTATAATGTGAAGCGTAGCGAAACCTAACCTACTGTTTTAGTTCCGTTTAAATGCTCTTGTTAGGCTTGCGATAGTTGCCCACGATACTTTATGGTTTGTTTTATTTGAAACAGTGACGATATTAAACAAAGAAATATGATTAGTAACGAAGCTGGTAAATGAAACTCAGGGCTTCCAGCAAACATAAACCCAGCATGAATTATGAATGTTAAACAACCTAAAGCCGCACAGAGCATGGAGTACCTAACAGAATTTTTATCACTTACAATAATACTTTTATAACCTATTAGTAGAATAGGTAAAATGAGTAAATTGAAAAATAAAAAGCCCTGTATGCCACCAGGTAAATAGAACATTTCCCATTCTTTCCAATACGCGGCATCAATTTGATGGAGTATTAATAGTAACATCGTTGTTAAATAACTTCGTTCCATGAGTTCTCAAATCCCTAGTAGGCATAACGCCTCGTTAAGCGGCGTGGAATAGTTGGCTAAACTGTGCGAGGTACGAGCGCGAGCCAACTGTGACACGTCGGTTTAAACGACTTGTTAGGCATTTTACCAATCTGTGTCTGGATATTGTTCTGGTTTTTTACCCGATTCAGATATAACTACTGGATAAATTTGGCCATCAGTTGAGTGTTTTGCCTTTTTACGTGATTTGGAAATTTGAAAAATCCAATCATCTCCAAAATCAAAATTGTAAAATAGTTTCCGACTTTTCGGTAATGGGAATAAATCAATCAGCTTCGTACTCAAAGAATGCTCACGATCATCATAATGAATTCGTTCAGAACCAAATTCTCTGCGCGAAACAAAGAACTGATACATATGATCGTTATCAAATTTAACAATATTTAATATTTCAACATGAAAGTCTTCAAGGCTCATGTTTTCATCAACTTCGACTTCACAATACCACTCATCACTTGCATAAAAGCCAGACAATAACGTGATTTTAATTACAATAATCATAGATACCCTCAATTAATGCCTAACAGCTTATTATATAACAGATTGCCGTATTTCCGGTGGAAAGGCGTCAACTGTTTATTATTGAATAATATCTTTAGAATACGTTTTTTAAACTACAGATCAAACAGTTAAATTAATATATTTAATATTGCGCATGTAGAAAGACGACAAATTGTCGTATTTGTGGTGGAAATACGACAAAACACTATACTGTATTTAAATACACCATTAAATATTGGGGAATGAAATGGAATCTCCTTTTTTATCTGCTGTTGCAGAGAATATGCGTCTGAAAAACTATGCCTATAAAACAATTAAAACATATGTTTACTGGATCAAGTTTTATATTAATTTCAATCAGCAAATACACCCTATTAAGTGCCACAATAATGAAGTTGAATTATTTCTCTCCTTTCTTGCTAACCAACGAAATGTCGCACCGAAAACACAAGCAGTAGCATTAAACTCACTCGTTTATTTATATAAAGAATTCTTAGATAATCCGCTTACGCTTGAGCTAAAATTTAATAGAACAACAGCACAGCAGAAACTACCTGTCGTATTAACAATGACAGAAACAGCGTCACTGTTGCGGAATATACCAGCAAATGTCTCACTACCAATTCATTTATTATATGGTAGCGGATTACGTTTAATGGAGGTATTACGACTCCGTATTCAAGATATTGATTTTGATTACCTGTCAGTACAAATTTGGCATGGGAAAGGTGGTAAACATAGACGTGTAACCCTTGCACCAGAACTTGTGAAGCGTTTGTGTCAACAAATTGGAACTGCTCGTTTATATTATGATCAAGACATATTACAGAGTGATTATAGTGGCGTATATTTACCCTATGCAATGGCTGCAAAATTTCCAAATGCCCCAAAAGAATTCAACTGGCATTTTATCTTCCCTTCTCATCAATTAAGTATTGAACCTGGTACTGAAAATATCCGCCGCCATCATATTCATGAAAGCGCCTTACAACGTGCTGTTAAGCAAACATCCAATAAATTGAATATGGGAAAACATGTAACTTGCCACACTTTACGCCATTCTTTTGCCACCCACCTGTTACAACGAGGGGCTGATATTCGCACCGTACAAGAACAATTAGGGCATAGTGACATAAGAACCACACAAATATATACCCATGTATTACAGGCTGGTGCAAACGGTGTGAGAAGTCCCCTTTCAGATCTAATTAACCTTGAATCAAAGGTACAATCTGAAACTAAAATATAATAGGAATTTAGTTGAATCTGGCTTAAATTACTCCCGCCATTAAATACATCTCAGTTTTTAATAATTACCACGTTACTTCGTCCGCTTTATTTAGGAAGTCACCTTTAGCTATGAACTTTCTCCCCAACAGAGATAATAACTAAGGTGTTGCTCCTTTAACAAAAGAGATGATCTCAGCAAGTAAATATCCAATGATAAATTTATTCACAACTTCACTGTAAAGTTACATTTATTTGACTAGGGGATCACAAAAAATATATCAAACTTTCACTTATCAATCTTCAATTGATTTCGATCAAGCATACAGATTTACAGTTTGAGGAATAGGGATATAGTTATGTTAAATAATTTTACTTCAATAAGGGAATATTATGAGAAAAACTATTGTTTCATTAAGTGTTGCAGCTGCATTAGTCGCATTACCCATCAGTTTAGCGCAAGCTAAAACAACCACGATAGAAAGTGCAAAAATATCGCAAGAGGTTGTAATCGATGGGGAAATGGATGCGGTATGGGAAACAGCGACTCCGATTACTATTAAGTTAAACAAAACCCCGTATAAACCCAACAATGGTTATGAAGGAATCAAAAAAACCAATGTTGAAATGAGATCTGTTTACGATGATGAATATGTTTATTTCCTATTTTCCTACGCTGATCCAACAAAAAGTATCGATCGTTTTCCATGGATGAAACAAGAAGATGGTACTTGGAAGCAATCTGTTAATAAAGATGATACAGGCCATGATAATACCTATTATGAAGATAAGTTTGCAGTCTTCTGGGATATTAATGCAGATGATTTTGCTGAAAAAGGTTGTAATGCAGCCTGTCATAGACCGAAAGATGGCATGAATGCAGGTGTAAAAGACAAAAATCCAGCCCGAAAATACACTAAAGAAGGCCAATATATAGATATGTGGCATTGGAAAGGTGTTCGTACTGGCGCACACAATCAGCTAGATGACCAATATGTTGATAGCAATACAGATCCTAAAGAAAATAAAGGTTGGGGACGTAAAGGTGACAGTAAAACAGGTGGCGGATATGTTAATAACATAAAAGACGGTCAACCTGCTTATGTTGCAGAAAATTTAACAGACCAAACTCTGTTAATTCATGATGCTGAAAAAATTGCTTTCACTACTGATTACGATAAAACAGATCGTATTCCAGGTCTAACAGGCGAAGCATTTACAGGTTCTCGTGGTGATGTCGATGTGGGCGCAGTATGGAAAGACGGTGTCTGGACATTGGAGATGAAACGTAAACTGGTAACAACAGGCGAAAATGCTGATACACAAGATGTTCAATTTAAGGCATTAGATCAAAACTATCCATTTGGTATTGCCGTGTTTGATAATTCTCAAATCAATCATATCTTCCATCGTGGTGTGTTCAACTTATCATTTAAATAAGCATCAACCTTTAATAAATTATATGGCCAACAGCGCGTTGGTCATTTTTTATTGAAAAACGATAGCAAATGAAAGGCGCCTATTATGAGCAAAATTCCCGTTATTTTTTTACCTTTTTTACTTTTTTTACTTGGCTTTTTTATGATTTTATATACTGCACCAGTGTATGCTGATGAAGTTATATCTCCGACTCCTGCCAATGAAATATTTGCATCTCAAGTACACTCAGAAAATGATTTAATACGATTAAGTAAAGAGAATAAACGTTGTATTCGTTGTCATCAAAAAACCAGATTACTCAGTGAAACAAAAGCCATTACAACGGTAGGATTGCACAAAAGCGAAGAATATTTCGATAACTGTACAGCCTGTCATCAAAATAAAAATGCACACCCCAAAAAGGATGCAAAGCCTTCCATTATTGCCTTTGATGACCATGCTGAAATGCCTATCTTTACTCAAAACCAACAATGTATTAACTGTCACACTCCTGATGCCCTGCGGAAATCTGAATGGACACATGATGTTCATGCCACAAAACTGACTTGTTCAAATTGTCATAATATGCATAAAGAGCGAGATCCAATCGTCGGGATTAGTCCTCAATTTAGAATTGGTTTGTGTGCAACTTGTCATGAGAACTTAACCTTACGTTCATCAACTATTGTTCAAGAGCAGAGGAAATAATTATGAGAATGTTAAAATTATTATTACTGTGCAGTTCTATTATTACGGCTCAAGTCAGCTTAGCTGAAGATTTACCCAATCCAGACGAAGATAATCTAGCCAATTTTCATTTATTAGATGAAACCTGTGCTGGACAATGCCATGAAGGTGAGGATCCTTCTGACTCTTTAGAATTTGAGCTGAGCAGCTGCATTGAATGTCATGATGCTTTGGGTGTACTCGAAGGTAGTCAGCATAATTTAAAACATTTAGAAAGCGAGCAAA
>JBALXF010000231.1:2751-5555 GCA_036961085.1 Psychromonas sp. | reverse complement strand
AAGATTCATATTATTGTTTAAGCGATTCTATTTTATAACGATTAAATATAATGATACCGATATTTACCCTTGATTTAGCTAAAAAGTCGAGTGTATTACGGCACATTAGATTAGATAAAATCAATCTATTATAAAGACACTAAATACAAGCATAAATTCTCCTCTCATTTCTTTCATTTTCTGTTTCAGTCTGCTACCTTTGCACCGATCCCCCCTCTGTTTAGATAGGAAAAATGATGGTAATACCAGAGAATAGCAATATCGTGATTTTTGGAGCGTCAGGAGACCTTACATATCGTAAATTAATCCCTGCTCTTTATCATTTATACGCCGATGGACAACTACCAAAAGCATTTAGTGTTTTAGGTGTTAGTCGTACTGAATATACTGATGAATCTTATCGCTCTAAACTGAAAGCTTCTTTGCAAGAAATGGAAAAAACTGATCCTGTATTATTGGATGCATTTTGTGATCACCTCCATTACCAAGCAATCGATACGGCTGCTGTGGCAGACTACGCTAAATTAGTTACTCGACTTGATGTATTAGCAATTAAATTTAAGTTTTCACAAAATAAAAAAAATGTCTCTGCTGGCCATAAATTACAAAGCAATACCCTTTTTTACCTTGCGACTCCTCCAAGTTTGTACGGCATTATTCCAACCAACTTAGCGGCGCATGGCTTAAATGATGAAGAAAATGGTTGGAAACGACTTATTATAGAAAAGCCATTTGGCTATGATTTAAAGTCTGCACAGGCACTGAATAAACAGATTCATAAACATTTTTATGAACATCAAATTTATCGTATAGATCATTATTTAGGTAAAGAAACGGTTCAAAACTTATTGGTTTTCCGTTTTGCTAACACCATATTTGAACCACTATGGAATCGAAATTTTGTTGATTATGTTGAAATCACAGGTTCTGAATTTCTTGGTGTAGAAGAGCGTGGTGGTTATTATGATGGTTCAGGCGCTATGCGTGATATGTTCCAAAACCACTTACTGCAAGTATTATCTCTTGTTGCAATGGAACCACCAGCAGCCATTAATGCAGACACTATCCGCGATGAAGTCTATAAAGTTATTCAAAGCTTAAAACCCTTATCTGAGAATGACGTTAAAAATAATTTAGTTTTAGGGCAATATACAGAGTCTAATGTACGTGGTAAATTTCTAGCTGGTTACCGTGACGAGCCTGGCGTGAGTGATGAATCTCGAACTGAAACCTATGTTGGTATGAAGATGTTTATCGATAACTGGCGTTGGAATGGCGTACCTTTTTATGTTCGTTCAGGTAAACGCCTACCTACTCGCGTTACTGAAGTTGTGATTCATTTCAAGAAAACACCACACCCTATTTTTAGCCAAAACACACCTGAAAATAAACTTATTATTCGTATCCAGCCAGATGAAGGGATCGTGATGAGCTTTGGCCTAAAAGAGCCTGGTGCAGGTTTTGAAGCCAAAGAAGCATCAATGAATTTTTACTATGATTCATTGCAAGAAACTCAAATGTTAACCGCTTACGAGCGACTATTGCTAGATGCACTTAACGGTGATGCCACATTATTTGCGCGTACTGATACCGTTGAAGCATGTTGGAATTTTGTACAGCCAATTTTGGACTACAAACAAAACCCGCAAGCACTATTTGGTTATGCGTCAGGTACATGGGGTCCTAAAGAGTCCGATGACTTACTGCAACGCGATGGTCGCGAATGGCGTCACCCTTGCAAAAATTTAACTAATACGGATTATTGTGAATTATGATTGAATTTAAAACGTACTTAACCCCAGAGCTTGTTGTTGATAAACTGGCTAATGACCTGTTATCTTTTAGCTTGCAACAGAAAGTTATGCATATTTCACTTTCGGGTGGCAGCACGCCAAAAATGCTATTCAAATTATTAGCTCAGGCACCCTTTGCTGAATCAATCCAATGGAACAATTTACATTTTTGGTGGGGCGATGAACGCTGTGTTCCTGCTGATGATGCAGAAAGTAATTTTGGTGAAGCAAATAGTTTGTTATTCAGTCAAGTAGCATTACCTGCAGAAAATATTCATCGTATTCGTGGTGAAGATGATCCTGAAATCGAAGTGAAGCGTTTTGCGAATGAGATGGCAGAAGTCATTCCATGTGTACATGGTACGCCTGTATTCGATTGGATTTTATTGGGTGTAGGCGCAGATGGTCATACCGCATCATTATTCCCAGGTGTTACAAATTATGAAGATGAAAACCTCTCTGTAATTGCATCACACCCAGAATCTGGACAATTACGAATTTCAAAAACAGCGAAAGTATTGCAAGCAGCAAAACGCGTTAGTTACCTTGTATTAGGTGCAGGCAAAACACAAATTGTATCGGAAATCCATACAACACCAGCATCACAACTACCTTACCCTGCTGCAAAAATTCAATCTGCAACAGGTGAAACGGAATGGTTCTTAGATGCAAGTGCTGCAAGCGCGATATAAATTAATACATAAAATTTATTAAGTAATATTTATTAAGTAACATTTAATGCGCAATAACAAGATTGCGTATATAAAAGGAGAAACAATAATGAAAGGCGATATTGGTGTAATTGGTCTAGCAGTAATGGGACAAAACCTTATATTAAACATGAACGATCACGGCTTTAAAGTGGTTGCTCATAACCGTACAGCTGCAAAAGTAGATGAATTTCTACAAGGACCTGCAAAAGACACAAATATCATCGGTGCATACTCTATTGAAGAGTTAGTCGAAAAGTTAGAATCACCACGTAAAGTGATGTTAATGGTTCGTGCTGGC
>JBALXF010000231.1:0-2741 GCA_036961085.1 Psychromonas sp. | reverse complement strand
GTTGATACTTTTATTGATAAACTTGTTCCGCTTCTTGATAAAGGCGATATCATCATTGATGGCGGTAACACAAACTACCCTGATACAAACAGACGTGTTGCTGCATTAAAAGAGAAAGGCATTTACTTTATCGGTACTGGTGTTTCTGGTGGTGAAGAAGGTGCGCGTTTTGGTCCTTCAATTATGCCTGGTGGCTCTCCAGAAGCATGGGAATTTGTTAAACCTATTTTCCAAGCTATTTCAGCAAAAACTGAAAACAATGAACCTTGTTGTGACTGGGTTGGTAACGACGGTGCAGGTCACTTCGTGAAAATGGTACATAATGGTATCGAATACGGTGATATGCAGCTTATTTGTGAAGCTTATCACTTCATGAAGTCTGGTTTAAATCTTAACCATGATGATATGCAAGCTGTGTTTTCTGATTGGAATAAAACTGAATTAGATAGCTACCTAGTAGAAATCACTGCTGATATTCTTGGCTACAAAGATGAAGATGGTGCGCCACTTGTAGAAAAAATATTAGATACAGCTGGTCAGAAAGGGACTGGTAAATGGACTGGTATTAATGCATTAGATATGGGTATCCCACTAACATTAATCTCTGAATCGGTTTTCTCTCGTTGCCTATCTGCTCTTAAAGATCAACGTGTTGCTGCTGAAGAACTATTCGGTAAAACTGTAGCGCCTGTTGAAGGTGATAAACAACAGTGGATTGATGCTTTACGTCAGGCACTACTTGCTTCAAAAATCATCTCTTACGCGCAAGGCTTTATGTTAATGCGTGAAGCATCAAATGAAAATGCTTGGGATCTTAACTATGGTAACGTTGCACTTATGTGGCGTGGTGGTTGTATCATTCGTAGTGCATTCCTAAGTAACATCCGTGATGCATACGAAACTGATACTGAGTTAGCGTTCCTTGGCACAGATGTCTACTTTAAAACAATCTTAGATAACTGTATGGCAGCATGGCGTAAAGTTGCATCTAAGTCTTTGGAAGTCGGTATTCCTATGCCATGTATGACTTCAGCATTAACTTTCTTAGACGGTTACACAACTGCACGTCTACCAGCTAACTTGTTACAAGCACAACGTGATTACTTTGGTGCTCATACTTATGAGCGCACTGATAAAGCACGTGGTCAGTTCTTCCATACCAACTGGACAGGTACGGGCGGTGATACGGCTTCCACAACTTACGACGTTTAATCGCTATTAACTTGCTAAACTAGTTATTAAAGTCATTTAAATATAAGATCCTCACCTTACTGTTAAATTCGTTTGGTGAGGATCTTAATATTAAATATCTAGCATAAATATAAGTAAATCTTGGAAGTGCAATGAGCCATGTTCATTTAGCAATATGCAACTTGGCTTCCTTATGTAATTTACTCAGCTGCTTTTTGGTCGACTGAAATCGCAAACCCTTCCGTATAAGTCATAACAACCACATCACCCACGGCAACTTTTGTTAAGTTTGCAGCGTTTTGCGCAGTAAACTCTTTCACAACACCATTTACATTTTTCAATTTAAACGTTTTAGCTACAACATTAACATCTTCGACTGTTAACACTTCTACGGTTGTATCGATTATTGCCATACCCGGCATTTCACCCTCTTCGCTACGACCCATAGCTGCAATTTCTCCTGCAGCGGCTTCAGCGTTATTCGCTTCTAAGACCTGAACTGTAAATTTTTGCATATACTCGCCAGTAACTACATCGCCAACATTTACTTGATCTAAGTTACGCACTTCTTCATCTGCTGTAAATGTGATGGCTTTACCATCTTCATCTTTTAAAGTGACAACACGCTTTTCATGATCAATTTCAATGACAGTTGAAGTCATAACCAATAAAACATTAGCCGAAAAAGCAGGCTTTGCTTCTGAGTCAGATGGTACAGCTTTCATATCCATAGTGACTTCGGACGTTGCGTTAGGTGCATCAATGGCAGCTTGATTATTCGAACAAGCTGACAAAAGCAATGCTGATGAAATGATCGCACTAGTGAAGATGAGTCTCAATGTCATAATTATGATCCTATATATTATTTAAATCTGATTCGAAACAATTTACTTAGATAACTACTAGCTAACGGCAAGCTAAATTATCCAATCAAGGTTCCATAATGAATTTTTATAAACGCATCAAAATTAATACGTAATCATAAATATAGACACTATTTAGTGTTGTCACCGTCGCATTATGAGACACACCATGCATTTAAAATAATTTTCAACCCGCATTTCTTCTGTATTTTAAAATAAATGTTATCAGTACATTAATAAACACTAATATAGTCGTCAAAGTGATTACTGGCGCGTTGATAAACTTACAAAAAAATACCAACAATGAGTACTGATTGAGGCTATTAATCGATATTTACAGACAATTTCATAATAATTAGCAATGCACCTTTTTCTTACATATTCATTACGAGTGTTGACATTTATTGCTATTCATACAAATATTTTGGTGCAGTTTTTTCTGAATTCTATTCTACTAATTCCCATTCAAAACCGGCTTTATCAAAAAAAACATTCTTTTACGGTATTTTTCTAAGGGCGCATTAATACTGCGGTTATACCCCAAACGACCTGACTTAAAGCACATGTGCAGTCTTCTTGTGCATTCTCAATACCATATATTTCAGCAATGCGGCTCACACTTAACAATTGACCGTTAATATTTTGGTGATATATACCCATGATACTTCAAGATGCAAAGTCAGCAAG
>JBALXF010000230.1:0-5586 GCA_036961085.1 Psychromonas sp. | reverse complement strand
TGAAATCATCATTCTTATCAACAGAACCCAAAGCATAAGTTGCACCTAGGTATAGATCATTTAATGTGTAAGCTGCACCTAAGGTGACTTGATTTTGCTCATCTTGGTCTGAGTATGATGCCGCTAGATCTAATCCGAAATCCATTGAAAATAGAGCTGATATTGCATATGCATCAAAATCTTTTTCTTCTTGAGCAATGTAGTTAGCTTGAACTGTTAGCGAGTCAAACAAATCAGCTGAGTATAAAAATACATTATCCTGTTTATCTGATGAACTACCAATGTACTGCTGTTGACCTGAGTGGTAAGAAGCGATATCCGTCATATCTGAAACGATAACGTTGGCAGTATCTTGTTTACCGTAAGAGAAATCACCAGCTTGTGTGCCGATACCAGCATAAATGTAACGGTTTTTAATGCTATCAGAACCTGTTAATTCATATTCAACAAAACCAAAACCCGTTAAGTTTTCAGAAATTTGAGTTTCACCTGCAACATTGATACGTGCACGGCTTTTATCTTGCATAGAGCCTTCAACTGAATCAGCAAATAGACCACGTACTTCAGCACGGCCACCAACAGAAAGCGTTGTACCATCTTTATCGTATACAGTCGTTGCTTGTACAGATGCAATTGAGCTAGCTAAAACTGCTAATGTGATAAGTGTTTTTTTCATAGTTATTTCCATTGTAATTTACAGTGTAATTGGATGTTTATTATTGTTTTTGTGTGCTTATTAAGTCGAAATTAATAATAAATTCAATTTGTTACAGACAAATTACAATCAATAAAAATACAACACTGATCTATTAAATATGCCAATTTCAGTAGTAATAAGAGAGCGATACCATCAAAAAACAGGCTTTTAAAAAGAACAGAGATGACTTACAAATCATGTACTTAAAATAAGATAGAAACGTAATTACATTGATTAAAGTCGTTTTGATAGAGTAAGAAATAAATATAAAAAGATTTGAATAGGGAGTATTGAAATGAAAGGGAATATCGTCATAAAATATGTAAGCGCATATTAAAAGTTACTTATAAAGATAGTGAGCACTTACATTGAAAAAAAACCGCTGTTTAGCGGCTTTATATGGGGAGGTTAATTACTTTTTATTCTTACTTGCCAATACAGAAGCTAGAAAAAATACGTCCAAGTAGATCATCAGAAGTAAACTCGCCTGTTATTTCACTTAAATATTGTTGAGTTATACGTAATTCTTCAGCTAATAACTCACCAGCTTGGTACTCTTCAAGCTGTACTTTGCCCTCAAGCAGATGCCTTTGTGCATTATCTATCGCTTCTAAATGGCGTCTACGTGCCATAAATCCACCTTCAGTATTACCTTGGTAACCCATGATATCTTTAAGATGTTCTTTTAACGCCACAACACCCAAACCTGTTTTAGCAGAAATTCGGTATACAGGATGGTGATGATCTTCAGTAACGTCAATAAGCTCACCCGTTAAATCAGCCTTATTACGTACTACAGTCATACCAATATCTTTTGGTAAACGATCAATAAAGTCAGGCCAAATTTCATGTGGGTCTTCAGCATCTGTGGTGGTTGCATCAAGCATAAATAAAATTCGGTCTGCTGTTTCTATCTCTTGCCAAGCTCGTTCAATACCAATTTTTTCAACTTCATCAGCACCTTCACGTAAACCAGCAGTATCAATAATATGCAACGGCATGCCATCAATATGAATATGTTCACGCATTACGTCACGAGTAGTACCAGCAATATCAGTTACAATTGCACTGTCTTTACCCACTAGGGTATTTAATAAACTCGATTTACCTGCATTGGGTCTACCTGCAATAACGACTTTCATGCCATCACGTAAAATAGCACCTTGTTTTGCCTGGTGTTTTACTGCATTTAAATTATCAATAATTTCATACAGACCTTTCGCTATTTTACCATCACTTAAAAAGTCGACTTCCTCTTCAGGGAAATCAATTGAGGCTTCAACATAGATACGTAAATAGATTAAACTTTCAACCAAGTTGTTTATTTTGTCTGAAAATTCGCCCTGTAAAGAGCTTAAAGCACTCTTAGCCGCTTGTTCTGAGCTAGCTTCAATGAGGTCTGCAATTGCCTCTGCTTGTGCTAAATCAAGCTTATCATTCATAAAAGCACGTTCAGAGAATTCACCAGGATTAGCACTACGTAGATTTTTAATACTTAAAATAGCTTTAATCAACATGTCCATCACTACCGGACCGCCATGCCCTTGAAGTTCTAATACATCTTCACCGGTAAATGAGTTGGGCGCTTTAAATAATAAAGCGATACCTTGGTCTAACACTTCGTTATTCTGATCTTTAAAAGGTAAATAATCAGCATGTCGTACTACCGGTATTTTACCTAATATTATATTAGCAACCGTTTCAACATCTGGTCCGGAAACACGAATAATTCCCACACCACCACGACCTGGTGCGGTCGCTTGAGCAACAATTGTATCACTAGCATTAATCA
This sequence comes from Psychromonas sp., assembly GCA_036961085.1. Taxonomy (GTDB): domain Bacteria; phylum Pseudomonadota; class Gammaproteobacteria; order Enterobacterales; family Psychromonadaceae; genus Psychromonas. The sequence goes on along the minus strand of JBALXF010000230.1, from coordinate 3,097 downwards.
TGTTTTGTTCCTATAAATTTTAAAATAAAAAAAAGGCGACTAATTATAGTCGCCTTTTCAATAGTCTTTATATACCCATGTCACTTCAAAATGCTTTGTCAGGCTTCAGCTCGTAAATCAGAACAAGGCGTAGCATGAGGTAATTGTCATTCACTTTTCGAGTGCTACAACGCAGAGCTGGTTTGCGAGCTGAAGCCCCATAGGGCAAGTCAAATTGCACCAATCTGCTTTGTTATAAAACCTCTATGTAGAATGACTATACTTCAATTTTGTGCCTAGCATCTAGGCACAATTTGTCTTGCTGACTTTGTATTTCGAAGTGTCATGGGTATTGTGTAGAAGAATTATTTCTTCTTACTACTTAAACCTTGTTTTTCAAATTGACGATAAATTAACGTTTGTTGAATCAAGGTAACAACGTTACTCATCAGCCAGTAAAGTACAAGACCAGCTGGGAACCACAAGAAGAAGAACGTGAAAATAATAGGCATAAACTGCATTATTTTCTGTTGCATTGGATCTTGTACCGTTGTCGGAGACATCTTCTGAATCATGAACATACTAGCACCCATCAAGATAGGTAAGATGTAGTAAGGGTCCTGAACAGATAAATCTTGAATCCATAACATAAACGGTGCGTGACGTAATTCAACCGATTCCATTAGTGACCAGTACAAAGCGATGAAGATAGGCATTTGTAACAATATAGGGAAACAACCACCAAGCGGGTTAACTTTCTCTGTTTTGTACAACTCCATCATAGCTTTTGAAACTTTCTGACGATCTTCACCGTAACGATCACGTAGCTCTTGAATCTTAGGTTGTAAAAGACGCATTTTAGCCATTGACGTGTATTGTGCTTTAGTAAGCGGGTAAAGAGCACCTTTCACTGTAAATGTAATCAAGATGATTGCAACACCCCAGTTTCCAACAATACCTTGGAAGAATAATAATAACTGGAATAAAGGTTGTGCAATAAACCATAACCAACCGTAATCTACAGTTAAATCAAGGTTTTCAGCAACTTCTGACATTTCTTTTTGTAACTTAGGGCCAACCCATAAGTCAGCATCAATATCTACAGAACTATGTGCTGCAACTGTCGTAATTGGCGCTTTAAAACCAATTGCTGCATCTGCATTTTGAATAATATTACTGTATAGATGATTGTTTTCAGTCGAAGATGGGATCCAAGCTGAAACAAAATAATGTTGCAACATTGCAACCCAACCACCTTCAGTAGTTTGGTTTAATGAGCTACTTTGCATGTCATCGAAACTGTATTTTTTGTAACGCGTATCAGAAGTAGAGTAAGCACCACCACGATATACAGGCATCATTAGGTTTGTGCCTGAATCTTTAATACTTTCTTTTAACTGTGCATATAATTGAACATTTAATGCATTATCAGTTTTATTTTCAATATTATAAGAAACATTAACTGCGTATTCGCCACGTTTAAGGGTGAAGGTTTTAGTGAATACATTACCTTGCTCATCAGTAAAACGTAATGAAGTAGAAACACTATCTTGGCCTTCGCCTATAACTGTATCTGTACTTTCAGCGATGTAAGTAGGACGACCTTTTCTATTTGCATCAGGACCTTGTCCAATCAAACCACTTTGAGCGATGTAAGTAAAACCATTACCGCTATCTAAAATACGGAAAGGAACACCAGAATCCAACTCATCATCATGCTCTAACAGATCAGCTGAAATAACGTCACCACCCACAAGCGAGATAGCTAAACGTAATTGATCATTTTCAATCATTATTGATTGACCAACTGGTTTATCCGCAGGTACTTGATTTACATTAGTTGCCGCTGAAGTTGAAGCTGAAGCTGCTGGGACATCTGCACTGAAATTACTACTTGCAGATACTGCAGTTTGCTCTGTCGTTTGCACTGCTAACTCAGGCTCTGGGTTTTTTTCTACTACCCATGCTTGGTAAAGCAAAAAGCTTACAAACAATAGTGCGAGTAAAAATAAATTGCGTTGTGAATCCATAACTTTTATTTATCTCTTTATTTAGGTTTATTATTAGCACAACAAGTAGGTACAGGATCGTAGCCACCTTCACTTAAAGGTTGGCACTTTATAAGACGTTTAGCCGCTAACCAACATCCTTTTAATACACCGTGTGACTCTACAGCTTCTATTGCATATTGAGAACAAGTTGGCGTAAAACGACAACGAGGACCAATCATAGGGCTGATAACGATTTGATACAACCGAATAAATTTAATTGCTACCCATTGCAACGCTGCACTAATTTTCGCCATAACTTATCCAAAATTTTATTGATTTCATTATTTGAAAGATCAGCAATACCACCTTTAGCAATAACGACAATGTCGATAGCAGGGAGTTGATGTTGTTGATGACGAAATTGTTCTCTAACAATACGACGAATACGATTACGCCCAACAGCAGTTTTAATGTGCTTTTTAGGAATAGCCATTCCAATTCGAGAGTGACCTAAAGTATTTTTTCTAGCAAGAAGTGTCAGATGCGGGGAGACTGCCGGGATAGCATTTTTAAATACAGGTTGAAAATCTTCGGGAGTTAACAAGCGTAACTCCCGAGAAAACGAATAATTCACCACGTCTGGGAAATTATGCGCTTAAGCTTGCGCGGCCTTTAGCACGACGACGAGCTAGTACGTTACGACCATTTTTGGTCGCCATACGAGTTCGAAAACCGTGAGAACGCTTACGCTTGATGTTGCTAGGTTGAAAAGTACGTTTCATGCTCTTTTCCACTTATGTTAAGTACTGTACAGTAGCTAATATTTTTAGCTTATTATTAATAAATTACTCAAAGAGTAAATCTCTAATAATAAAGAAAAAGAGTTAGCCGATTAAAAAGAGAGCGAATTCTATGTGTTGATCGAACAAAAGTCAATCAAAGATGCTTCTTTCAGGTGCATTAAAATTTTTACCTTAATAAGCATTAACTTAGCAAAGGTAAATTTATTTAGCATTCCGGACTCAAAAGTCAGGTGGGGCGATTATATAGAAGCGCCATGAATATGCAAGGATCTCTCGATGATCTTTGCATTTTTTATATCGATTAATAAAGCGCTTGCTAGCAGA
>JBALXF010000022.1:0-15209 GCA_036961085.1 Psychromonas sp. | reverse complement strand
CATAAAATCTCTCTTTATTTCACACTTGGCACGGGCTGAATAATCGAACCGTAGAAAAAGCTATGTAAATTAATTTCAACACCAAAACTGACTAACTTAGCAACTGCTCGTGCATAGGTAACTTGATCGTCTGTGCCCTTGGCATTCACGGGTACGCTTAAATGATTTATTTCAGGTCTATTTTCAGCCTTGGCTGTCATCTTCAAGGTTTTATCAGTCCAACTACATAACGAACGCCCTGCACCCATTTCAATAAATACATTGGCTTGTTGTTTCGCTAAGGTATTAACCAATCTTGGATAATCAACATGATCACATAAGCATTTAGCAATACTTACCGCTAGCGCTTTACTATGCTGAGGAATAGGTAAATAACAAGACGTTGAATATATTTTTGTCGCAATTTTCTGCGTCACATCCATGCTATAAAGCTCAAGCATATCTTGGTATTCGCTATAGGCAGGTTCACAGTGAATTGCGTTTGGCATATTCAAAGGCATAGCTCGAACGCCTAAACGTTTGATCACACGTAAACAATCTTCAGGGTATCCGCCAAGGGTTAAGCTATCGGGCGTATTAACTATCGTGATGTGAGCACGGTCTGTAGGTTCAATAGCTTCACTAACCTGCTGATAGTTGCCCTTGATACTGTAGGTTTCCCATATTTGCTCATAAGTACCATTGGCAACATCGGGGAAATTCCATAATTCACGTACTGAACGTAATTCACCAGATAATCTGTGATTAAACGATTCAGAGTTTGCTAAGCGCGCGCACATGAGCCCCGGCTTTTGCCAACAACCAAGCGCCGCATACATACTAATTTCGCCCATACTGTAACCACCCGCAAAATCAGCGGGTACTTTAAACACATCACGGAAAATCTTGGTAAATACACAGGCAAAACCAACACCACACTCTGCGATATTGGTCAGGTCATTACGCAAATCACTGTCTAACTGTTTAAGCGTTTTGAAATCTAGCGCAACCACTGAGCGAGGGTTCATCATCTCATTTTTTAACGATGCACCGATATTATCCGCTAAGGCTAATACGTCTGGGTAGATTTCAGGAAACAGATGAAACAGGTCACGCCCTAAGCCGACATAAGTCGCACCTATACCTGGGTATAAATAAGCGACTTTAGCGTTTTCTGCTGGCGTTGCAGTAAAATAACTGCCCTTCGGTGTTTTCCAATCAGTTTGATTTTTAAATGCGTTTTGAATGCCAGTGATTGCTAACGACACTTCTTTTATCAACTCAGTCACTGACTCCGCTAATAAAACAATTTTATAGTGTTTTAGTTGCGCAGAGTAAGTTGTATACAGTTGCTTAGACAATGCCTTTAAATCAAGTTTTTGTGTGGTTTGCAGTGCATCATTTAGATCTGTTAATTGCTTTAACAAAGCCGTTTCACTGTCTGCATTAATGATCAATAAAGACAAATCAGCACTGGCATTAAAGCCATTTTGGTGGATATCTTGCGCTTCATTATCTTGCAAAATAATATGTGAGTAATGTTCAGAAGATAAACAACTATAAGCACTGTAACGTGCCGTTTGCTGTGCATTAGGAAATACTGGTGCCGCTTGATTTAATAAATAAAACGGTGATTTTTCCCATCCGCTCAACTGCTCCGCGCATGGCGCTGTCCAGTCTTTAATAGCAGCACAGTAACGCTGCTGTAAAACAAACACACTATTAATTAGACCTAATAGTTGTGATAACTGTTGATTCTCTCCCAGCACACTTTTATGGCAACTAATGGCCGTATTAAGTGTGCTATCTGAATGATAACTTTTAAATAGACTTTCACTTTCAAGCTGCTTTAATTCACTATTCGCATGAGCTGAAACTTCAATACTCGAGATCTCAGTTTTAGCGATATCACTGCAGTTAAAGGCAAACTCAATAACTTCATCTAGTTGCGCAATATTGTCTGTGCTAACTACATTGTTGATCGCAGCATAAACAACACTGTTATGCTGTGCTGCAAATAATTCTGAGCAGAGTAATAAACTAGCAACGCCATTAAGCTGTTGATAGTGATTAAAATTTTCAGCAAAGCTGATGCTGGCAATCGTTTGTTGCTGCGTCACTAACTGTTCTAAGTTAGCGGCAACCAGTAACACTGCCACATCAGACTGTTTAATAATTTTTTCACAAAGGCTTAATGCATCACCAAGATTGGCCACAGTATCATAGCTAAAATGAATGTCGGCACCTTGGATGTTTTGCTGTGCATCTGCTATTTCAACAACTGCAACTTGGCTTGCATTGAGCTTATTAGCTTGCACTACTTTGCTCGCACTGTGTTTACACAAGCTTGAATAATCAAAGTTAGCAAGTAATGCTACCGGATCACTAGGATCCAGGAGATCAGCAACTTTACCTTGATAAAGTTTAGATTCAACACAGTCTATATTTGCTAAACCATCAAGCTGAGCATCAAAACCAATGATCCTCATTTTAGTGGTCAGGCAACTAAACTGATTGTGCTTAGTATTGATGCTCTGATTAGTGTTATTAGAGTTATTAGAATTAATATTCGACATTTTTAAACACTACCTTCGCGCTTGCTAAACAAGTCATTTAAGCTGGCGCTACTAGTTACTTCAGCAGCACTTATTTCAGCCATAACCTGTTTATTTTGATCAATCAATTGAATATCAGCAATCACTTTATTAGCTATTTTTTCAATTACATTCAGTTTCAAGTAAAAGGCTTGATCAACAACGACTTCGCTATATACAGTCCAAGCTAGTGTGCTGGTAGGTAAACTACCTAAGCCCAGTTGCTCTCGTACCCAAACTAACATTGCTTGATAAACCAGGTCATTGGCTAATACGTTATTCGCATTAAGATCAAATTGCCCTTGTTTAGTCGCAGCCGATGCCGTGATTAAACAGCTCATTAATAAACCGTTCTGATCACACTCATGTATTGCGTGAATACCTTGTAAACTATCACCATGGAACAAAGTGCCATTTTCATATAAAACAGCGGCACTTTGTTGCATGTTTGACACCAGACTAGGGAGTTCACCCACGTGCTCTGGTGTTGGTTTTTTGTGTTGCCCCAAAAATAAGGTAGCAGCATAATGGAAGATAGTTCTGCCATTATTTTCACTACTTATTTTGAACTCTACTTGTAAACCAGATGTATCTTCTACGACTAAATTCATGTCGATAGAGTAGTCATCACTTTGTGTACCATCAAAGATTATACCTTTGAATAGTTTGTAGTTTTGTAAGCCAAGATATACATAATCAGGGTAAATAGTCTGTGCTGCTTCCACCATCCATGCAATTGCACAGACAGTCGGAAACACTTGATTAGACCCAATTTTATGATCTGCAATAAAAGGATTGTTAGCCGCTAAAAGGTTCTTAGATAAGCGACTAACTAATGGCTTTTTTACAGTTTCTTCCTGTTCAGCTTCACCGCCCATATCATTACCCACTAATATTTGTGGACAACGGTTAGAATCAGCCGCTAGTTCGCTCACTAATAACTGTGCACCTGCATCTAATGGAATGATATATACACCACGGTCGTTAAACATACGTTTAAGCTCAGCTGTCACCATGCCCCCATCCCAAGGTCCCCAGTTAAAACTCAGTACCTGTGTTTGCGGGTGAAGCGCTTTAAAGCGGTAAGCCGTTTTATTTAAAATATCGTTCGCAATTGAGTAATCAGATTGACCTGGATTACCGTAAAAACCTGCAGCTGATGAGAATAAAACTAAGTGCTTAAGTTTGTCTTGCTGACAAGTTGCAAGCATTGATATTAAACCATCAATTTTAGTGCTGTATACCGCTTCAAAATCCGCTAAGGTTTTTTGCTCAATAAATTTATCCGCAAGCACACCTGCACCGTGAATAAGACCGGTTATTTCGCCCCAAACGTCAGTAATCGGTGAAACAGCAGCTTGTACACTTTTGCTATCAGTTACGTCAGCACTAATATATTCAGCAATACCACCAGCAGCACTGATAGCATCTAATGTTTGCTTGATTTCTCTATTTGCTAGCACTGGGCGAATCAATCTAGAAACGACGACTGGTGTTGGTTTTTCACCCGTGGCAATTAGATGTTGCATCGCGGCTTTTTTCAGCGCAACTTCATCAGCAACCGAATTTGCCCAGCTCGGCTCATCGCTTTGGTAGCTTGAACGACCTAACAGGATAAATTTAGATTTATAGGTTTGAGCTAAACGAATAACACAATGTGCGGTTACGCCTTTAGCACCACCGCTTACTAAGAAAACAGAATCTTGGTCGATGCTATTACCTTGTGTTAGTGCGTAACTATCAGTCTTTTCAGCAACCAGTGTTAAACGACCATTTTTATTAAAGCCCACTTCTACCGGCTTAAAGTTTGCATCAGCTAATTCATCAACAACAATGTTAGCTACTTTATCCGCAGCAAATTTAGTTGCTACATCAATCACGCGACAGAATACACTTGGCCATTCATGGGCAATAGTTTTCACTAATCCAGTTAATCCCGTTTGCACAAGATCTGACTCAAGTTCGTTATTATCAACACCGAACGTGCCGCCTTGACGTGTTAACACGACAAATGATGAACGGGCATCATTATTTTTATTGCTTCCTAAACCAGATAATTTAGCAAGTAAGAATGCTAGCATTAACCCTTGTTTAGTAGCTTGCGGGTATTCGATACCTGCAATTTTAGTTTTAGGCTGTAAATAAACTACACTCGTCCAAACTGATTGTGTTTGTAAAATAGTGTTTAGCTCTTGTTCATTTACTTCATTAAGTGCAAACAAGTTTACTTTGTCGTTGAACTTTTTAGCCGTATTGCTTTTAACCCATGATGGTTGAATAACCGAAACAGACCAGCCCTGTTGGCTCAGTTTTTCAGCTAAACGAACACTAGCACCTTCACCATCATCAACCAGTAATAGGTTTTCACCGTTTACGTTTGTTGATAATTTTTCAACTGCTTCAAGGTGTTGAACTTTAACAATGGCACTAGGTGCAGGCTCAAAGTTATTACTTATTTCGGTTATTTTAGACTGCTCGGATAACGCTTCAGACTTTTTTACAGGTGTATCTCCTGCAGTCGCTTTTGCAACATCGGTCATATAGTTAACAATCTGACCTAAAGTGCGTAACTCAGCTAGTGCTTCTGGGTTTAGTTCTGGTAAATCGGTGATTTCATCCTGTACCGCGCCTAAGATCTCTACGCGTTTGATTGAATCAATACCAAGATCCGCTTCCATATCCATGCTTAGTTCAAGCATTTCAGATGGGTAACCCGTTTTATCAGCAACAACAGACATCATCACAGCTTGGATTTTGTTTAAATCGATTACAACTGCAGTAGTCTCTGTTGTAGCAGGTGCTAGTGCAGACGCTTTAGATTGCATGTAAGAAACGATTTCACCTAAGGTACGTAACTCTGCAAGATCTTCTGGATTTAACTCAGGTAAATCAGTGATTTCATCTTGTACCGCGCCTAAGATCTCAACACGTTTGATTGAATCAATACCAAGGTCAGCTTCCATGTCCATGCCTAGTTCAAGCATCTCTGCTGGGTAACCCGTTTTATCGGCAACAACAGCCATCATTACAGATTGGATTTTAGATAAATCGATAGTTGCTGTTGCAACAACTGGCGCAGTTTCTGAAACGGCAGCAGCTGGCACTATAGTTTGTGCTTTAGATTGCATGTAAGAAACGATTTCACCTAAAGTACGTAACTCAGCAAGATCTTCTGGATTTAACTCTGGTAAGTCAGTGATTTCGTCTTGCACTGCGCCTAGAATTTCAACACGTTTGATTGAGTCGATACCAAGATCCGCTTCCATATCCATGCTTAGTTCAAGCATTTCAGCTGGGTAACCCGTTTTATCGGCAACCACTTCCATCATTACTGATTGAATTTTAGTTAAATCAATGGCAGGTGCTGCAGCAACATTTGCAACAGAAGCAACGGGTGCTGCTGATTGTGCTTTTGACTGCATGTAAGTAACGATTTCACCTAGTGTACGTAGCTCGGCTAAATCTTCAGGATTTAATTCTGGTAAATCGCTGATTTCATCTTGCACTGCGCCTAGAATTTCAACACGTTTAATAGAATCGATACCTAAATCGGCTTCCATATCCATGCTTAGTTCTAGCATTTCAGCTGGGTAACCGGTCTTATCGGCAACCACATCCATCATTACTGATTGAATTTTAGTTAAATCAATCGCAGGCGCTGCAGCAACATTTGTAACAGAAGCAACGGGTGCTGTTGTTTGTGCTTTTGACTGCATGTAAGTAACGATTTCGCCTAGTGTACGAAGCTCGGCTAAATCTTCAGGATTTAATTCTGGTAAATCACTGATTTCATCTTGCACTGCGCCTAGAATTTCAACACGTTTAATAGAATCGATACCAAGGTCCGCTTCCATATCCATGCCTAGTTCAAGCATCTCTGCCGGGTAACCGGTTTTATCGGCAACCACATCCATCATTACAGATTGAATCTTAGTTAAATCAACAACAGGAGCTGGTGCAACTGCTTTAACAACTTGTTGTTTAGGCGCTGCATGTTGAACTACTTGTGGCGATACTGCTACAGGTGCGACAGGCGCAGCTGTAGCTGTAGCTGTAACTATTGGTGCAGCTTTAGCTTGTTGCACTGGCTGTTGCACTGCTGCAGGTGTTTGTACTATTGGCTGTGCCCCCCTTGCCACAGGAGCCGTCGCTACTGTATTGTTAGTAGTCGTTGCAAACACTTGTTGTAGGTTTTCTGTTTGCTTGTTTAGGTAAGCTTCGTGAACACGTAATGTTTCCGATTGGAAATCATGGTACATGCCTAAGGTTTTATCTAAACTTTCTGGTAATTCAGTTACACCTGATTGAGTCGCTAATACATCTTTGAATGTCTTCGCATACTCTTTTGGTCCTTGCATATATTCTTCATGCACATCGAGTAGTTGCGATTGATGATTAACAAATTGTGCAACACTTTGCTCGATTGATTGCACTAGATCATTAGCACCATGGCTAGTATTAGTCGCATTAGCGGCTGCAGCTTGTTGATTAGCTAAAGGCGTACCATCAGCTTGTACGTAGACAATTTTTTCTACGATTTTTTCAACAATAACTTCTTTGATCACTTCTTTTACAACGGCTACTTCTTTATGAATGATATTTTCAACAATCTTAGGCTGTGCATTTGAAATCGTTTGGCCATCGTTTAATGCTTCTTCAAATTTCTTTTTAGTTTTAGCACTTACATATGCCGCACCTGTTAGCTTCATTGCTAATGGTGATTTTTTAGCAGGAACTGTTGGACGCTGTGTTGCGTTGTATGGGTCAATATCATCTAATTGCACACCTAAAACCGCCATTTCTAGCGCAGCTAAACGCAATTGTAAATCAGCTGATTTTTTAGGGTTTGCGTTAACTGCAATGGTCACAACATCATTTTTGTCTATTAAGATGTTATCAACTAAACGCGTTAATACATTTTTAGGACCAAACTCAACGAAGATACGTCCACCAGCATCATACAAGTTATCAATCTCTTCATTAAAATGAACTGATTGTAAAATGTGATTTTTTAGCGTTTCTTTAATCTCAGCACCTGATTCTGCATGTGCTTTAGCAGTGCCGTTTGCAAACACTGGAATGCTTGGTGTTTTGAATTCGATATTATCGATAACATCTGCAAATGGTTTTTGCGCATGACTTACTAAATCAGTATGGAAAGCCGCTGAAACTGGTAGTTGAACTACTTTGTAACCTTTTGCTTTTAACTCTTCAAAGGCAACTAATACTTGAGTAGTTACACCTGCAATAACAACTTGGTTGTTAGAGTTGTAATTAGCAATCGATACATCTTTGATGTGTTCGATATCAGCAGCAACTTTATCTGGTGCGCCAACTACTGCAACCATAGTACCTGCATCGAAGTTTTCATCTTCTGGAGCAGCCATTGCTTGACCGCGACTACGTGCAAGTGTCATGTAATCAGTATCTGATACAACACCTGCTGCCCATAATGCTGTTAACTCACCAAAACTATGACCCGCTGCAAAATCAGCTTTAAAGCCAGCTTGTTGGAAAGTTTTATATAAACCAACACTGAAAGTACCAATTGCTGGTTGTGCATTTTGAGTTAAACGTAATACATCATCTTGTGCACTGCGTTTTTCTGCTGAGAACACTGGAATTGGGAATACAACAGAAGACAGTTGTTGCTGATCATTATCAGTGAACTGGCTATCCATTGAACTTGAAGTGTCTAACATTGATGGGAAGTTACACGTTAAATCGCGACCCATATTTACATATTGAGAGCCTTGCCCCGAGAACAATGCAACTATTTTACCTTGTGCATCAAGACCTGATTCACGGTAATAGATACCTGTTGGTTTGCTCCACGCATCAGCATTATCTGTCGCAAATTGATTCAATATTTGCTCAATAGCTTGTATTGCTTGCGCTGCATTTTTAGCAACAAAGCCACAACGTGCTAATTCACTGCTTGGCGTAGTTAATGGATTTTCAGTCACTAATGCGTTGAAAGCAAAAGATTGTAGATCTACTTCTACATCTAGTTTCTGCTTCCATGTTTTTAAACTTTGTTGTAACTGGCTTTTATCTTGTGCACTAATAATAATTGATTGTGCAACTTCATTAAGACGGTATGCCTTAGCATGTTTAGTTTGGTACTCTTCTAATACAATGTGGAAGTTAGTACCACCAAAACCAAATGAACTTACACCAGCACGACGTTTTACAGCATCGGCACGTGGCATCCAAGGACGCGTTTCATTATTGATATATAAAGGTGTGTTATCAATATCTAGGTTTTGATTTGGTTTATCAACGTTGATCGTCGCTGGTAAAACTTTATGGTGAAGCGCTAAACAAGCTTTAATTAAACCTGCTGTACCCGCTGCAGCTTTAGTATGACCAACTTGAGATTTAACTGTGCCCAAAGCAATATGTTGCTTTTGTTCATTATTTTCACTGAACATAGTGGTTAAACCAGCAAACTCAGCAGCATCACCCGCTTTAGTTCCGGTACCATGTGCTTCAATTAAACCACATGTTAGTGGATCAAAACCGGCATCATCATATGCACGTTTTAATGCTTTAACTTGTCCTGATGGACGCGGTGCATAAATTGATTTGAAACGGCCATCGGAAGAACTACCGATACCTTTAATAACAGAATAGATTTTATCGCCATCGCGTTCAGCATCTTCTAAACGTTTCATAGCAATCATGCCAACACCTTCACCAATCATCATACCGTTTGAGTTTTCATCAAATGGACGAATGTTATCGCCATCGGTAAATGCTGGCGTCTTTGAGAAAGACATGTACATGAAAGGTGAATTATCACAACAGACACCACCTGAAATCATCATCTCAGAACGGTACTCAAGTAGATCAGAAACGGCCATTTTGATTGCCGCTAGTGAGCCTGCACATGCAGCATCTACTACACAGTTAGTACCACCAAAGTTGAAACGGTTAGCAATACGACCTGCAATAACATTACCTAACATACCTGGGAATGAATTTTCTTCCCAAGGAATATAAGCTTTTTTGTATTTTTCGATGATCATTTCACGATCAGCTTCGTTAACGCCAGAAGCTTTTAATACTTTGTTTAAAACCGGACCTTGTAGACGTGATGTTAATGGTGCGATCTGTTTCTGACCACCACCTACACCCAGCGTAATACCTATTTTATCGCGGTCATAAGCACTTTCTTCGCTAATGCCAGCATCTGCTAGTACGTCACGAGCAGCAACTAATGACATTAGTTGTGCAATATCAGTTAGTTCTAATAAATTTGGTGGCAGACCAAACTCCATTGGATCGAAGTCTATCTCAGGTAAGAAACCACCACGTTTACAATAAGTTTTATCCGCTTCTTTTTTGTCTGCAGAGTAATAATCATCAATCGCCCAGCGATCTTCAGGCACATCTTTAATACCATTGACCGACTCAACAATGTTATCCCAAAATTGTTCAATATTTTTACTTTCCGCAAAAATTGATGACATTCCAACAATCGCGATAGGACATTCTTGTAGTCGAGAGTTTAATTGCTTCTCTTGCGTCGTATCAAGATTTGTTTCTGCTTGCTTTGTAGACATTTTGTTACTCCAGTTGAATCCGGTTTCGTCTTCGAAAATATTCTATTGATCCGTTTTAGATTGATTATCTAATAATCTAAAACGTCTTAAAAACTCATTGTAATTACCTGCTAATACCCTGCGTATATGAAATGGTGCTTTACCCAAAACATGTTTCATATAACGTCTAGCTGCATCTATCTCTTGGTCTTTATAAAGATCGACATAGACCCAATTACTATCAGGATCGTTTGCAACTAAAAGACGGTATCGTCCGGTCGGGTTTATTACATCAGGTAAGGTAACCACATTAACTTGCACCATATCGTGACAGTTAACATGGGTTGATTTTGCATTTAGGGCATGGTCCGTTAATGGACTGTTCATATTGTTAATAGATAACTCATTGCCACGTAATTTATTTAATACATCTGACATTCCTTGAGGTGAGACTTCTGAACTAAAAACTACATTTGATTGTTTCTCAGAAATATCAACAAATACGGGGATAAAATTCTTTTGTTCAAATTCAGAACCATCCATATCTGCCAAGCGTGAAACCCCATGGCGTTTTAGGCAGCGTTGTAAACCTGCACGGGAGGTATTGAGATTAATATACGCTTTACAAACTGCTAATAACTGATCCAAAGAAAACATTAATCGCACACGTAACTGCACAACAACATATTCTTGCTCAGTGGTTAAGGTCGTGTGTAAATGTTTAGGTGTATGAGGAAGGTCTTCACAGTTTTCACGTTTGCGCCATTTACGAACCGTAGATTCAGAGATGTTAAGCAATCGAGCTAACTTTGCCGTCGCTAAGTCAGACTCATATATAAAGGTACGCATCTCAGGCGTAGTGGTGGCATTTTTATGTTGTTTAGGCATAGGTAATATTTTTCATTAAGTGATCAGTTTAATTACAGTATTAAGTTAGCCGCTTAATATACACAGGTATCACCCCCTATACAATCAGGCGATACTAAATTAAATAAAAACTATTCATCAATAACAAGGGATATTTGAATTGATATTCCTGTTTATATAAATCACTGAAATATAACTATTTAATGATTTTTTATTTAGTGTAGTCACATTCATATTTCAAAAAATTTTGTATGACAAACAAAAGTACAACAATGAGCAAGTTCACACTTTAAGACTAAAATAGTGAGTGAATAGAGAATATGAAGGGAAGAAGATAATAAATTGGTATGTATTAATGACAAAATTACCATATCGATCTTGTTATGGTGGCAGGCGTATTTTACATTAGTTTGATAAACTAATTAGCTGATTTCTTCTAATTCAGGTAATTGGCATTGTAATTTCATCAATTTTATTTCAGCTTCTATTTCAGCAACACGTAACTCAGCATCTGAGCGATTATCTCTAGCGATGCTTTCTGCTAATACTTGATTACGGTTATTTTCACGTGCTGACTCTGTATCTTCCATAGCCCCCCCAACACCACCTGCAATGCCACCAATAGCAGCACCTTGCAAAGCTAATGTAGGGTCACCGAGTAGAATGCCTAACGATGTACCAAGTAATGTGCCACCTACTGCCCCTTTATTTCTTGCTGCGTTTTCATTATTAAATGCAGATGATGAACAAGCAGTTAGTAAAACAGAGAAACAAATGATGCATAATTTTTAACTAGTTGGTTAGTCATAGCGACCTCTTTAAAATGGTGGTTTGTATGTTTAGTTTGTATGGTTGCTATTATAAGCAGATGGTTCATCATGTGTAATTATGAATATTTATATCGTTAATAAGTAGTGCTTATTAACGATATTTTATAAAATTAGCTTTTAATAAATAATTAATGAAGGGTTTGTATTGGTAGATGTTATTAGAAGATTGTATAAATAAGAAATGACTCGTAAGTTACAATCAACGCAACCAACAGTTACATAGCGACTTTGAACTATTAAAAATAGCGTCACTCAGAACCGTGAAATTAAAAACACAGTGAATAAAGTCTGCTGCAGCTTATTTTGAATAAGGGAGAGTTATAAATGCATTCTCAGAACAATTGAAACTTATTAGCCTGATAGGACTAATAATAAGCAAAAGAGCAAGAGTATTTTGAGGTGAGTGTTTAACTGAAAGCCATAAATAGAGTTAGAAGATATTATATAAATTTATGGGGATTGTTTGAACAGCAAAACCACCATCATAAGTTTGTATGGTGGTTGCTATAACTTAATAGAGTGTTATAAAAAGTTAACTTTCTTGTTTCATCTCTGCCAGTTGACGTTCTAATTCTATCAGCTTAATTTCTGCTTCTATTTCAGCGACACGTTGCTCTGCGTCCGAACGGTTGTCTTGAGAAACACCTTCCGATAACACTGCATTTCGCTCAGTTTCTCGTGCTTCTTGAGTATCATTCATTGTCCCAGCAACACCACCTGCGACACCACCAGCAACAGCACCTTTTGCCGCAAGTTCAGGTGAGCCAGTTAAAGCTCCCAATGTAGCGCCAAGAATGATACCACCAGCTGCACCTTTATTTCTTGATGCATTTTCATTATCGTTATCAAATGCAGGAGATGCACAAGCTGTTAATAAAACAGTAAAACATATGATGCATATTTTTTTAAGATGAACAAAAATCATAGCGACCTCTTTAATATGTTTGAATGGTTTGTATGGTTTGTATGGTTTGTATGGTTTGTATGGTTTGTATGGTTTGTATGGTTTGTATGGTCGCCATTATAGATAGATTAAAAAGTAAGCATAGTTATACGAATTATAAGTACTGCTTATAGTAAAAATCAGCACTTTTTCTTTGAGGATATAGCGGAAAGATTTATAAGTGGATAAGTTATTAAATGAAAAAACTCTAACCCTATTAACTGCCTTTTCGTTAATAATGGTTAGAGTTTATTTTTAGTCTAAATTATAATTATTTAAATGATATTATTATGCTTTTAATGCAGTTACACGGCTAACACGTTCACCATCACCGCTTAAAGCACGGATCCAGATATTGCCGTTAACACTTGGTTTATCTGCTGAATTATAAGTCATCCATTTTTCACCATCGAGTGAATATTGCAGTTCTAAACCAGGCATACTGATATTCATATTTAATACGCCATCAATTACTTTCGCGCCTGGTAATGGCACTCGGTATTGAACACCAGCAGCATCCATTTTCGCTAATTCGCGCTGACCAAGTATATTCGCAAAGCGTTGCCAATCTGCTAGCAGCACATCTTTATCAACAAAACTGGTTTCTTGTGAATACTCTTTACCCGCTTTATAATCTAATTCCCAATCACCTTTACTCCATGCACGTTCTGCATTTGATAACACACGTGGATAAATATGATATTCAAAATCTTCATCGGTACGTACTGACTCACTCCATAGATGTGCTGACATTCCAGTAAAGCTAGCTTTAGATTCGTGCACCTCTCCTTTACTGTTAAAGCCATTACCATCACGGTCTACAGATGTTTCCGCATTTTGTGGTAGATTTTCAGGTGCAAACGCAAATAATTTACGTGTATCGGTCGCACGCGTTGCCCAATAATAACCACGTTCATTTGGATCTACCTCGTACGGGAAATCTAAATACAAGTAATCAGGATTAGAAACAATTACATCATAGCCTTTTTCTGCCCATTCATACGCAGAAGCACCACCACCCCAGAATAATGTATCCCAAAAATTAACCGTAGTCGTTTCTGTTGCAAACGAAGAAGCATCCGTAGAGTCTTTTAAACCATCCTGCCATGCTTGGAAGTTCGAAATATTATGTGCTTTCACTAATTTACTAACTTGTTCAGCGAAATGACTTGGTAAGTGTTCATAATCTTCTACCATGCCATTACTTAGTGCCGTTTGACAGGCTTGCGATTTAGCAAAAGGTTTATCTTCCATAGACTTATCTATATTGCCTTTCCATTCAACACTTTCTTCAGTTTTGGTATCTTGATAACCACCACCTAAGTAAATATTTTTAGCTTCGTCACCACCAAAGTGCCAGGTAGTTAACTCATTACCAGCTTCATCATGCATCTGTTTGACTTCACTAATAATTTTATCTGCAAACTTCAACGATGAGTCCATACAAGGATTAATGAAGCTACGTTTATCATAAAATTGTACCGTGGTTACATTTGAAGTATCCGTTGGGTCCATTAAGCGATATTCATTAGCCCCTTCTAAATCACCTTCTGCTACTAAACGATTGTAACGCGCTTCCATTGAAACAACCGCTGCTCGTGAATGAGCTGGCATATCAATTTCAGGAATCACTTCAATACCACGTGCTTTCGCATATTTTAATATTTCAATATAATCAGCTCGCGTTAAATAGCCTGAACCAAAATTATTGCTATCTGGTCCCGAACCAAGTTGCGGCAATAAACAGGTCTGCTCATCTAAATCATGACAACGCTGCCCACCCACTTCGGTTAATTCAGGCAAGCCTGGAATTTCTATACGCCAACCTTCGTCATCTGTTAAATGAAGATGGAATTTATTTAATTTATAGGCAGCCATTTGGTCTAAGCTTCGCAACAGCACCTCTTTGCTGTGGAAGTTACGCGCTACATCTATATTTATTCCTCGGTAATCCAAGCGAGGTGCATCTAGTACACGTAAAGTTGGAATCAGTTGCTCTTCATCCATCGGTATTAAAGAGATCAGTGATTGTAAACCATAAAATGCCCCTTGCTGATCATAACCAACTACAGTGGCTTTTCCATCTGTAACATATAAGCGATAAGCACCTGATTTTTGATTCTCTTTACTAAAACTATTTGCATCTAATGAAACACTAACCGGATAACTACCTTGAGCATTCACGCCTAGTGTCGTCAAACGGCTATCAACAGCTGCCAGCATATCTTCAGGTAGAGCATTATCATTGCTAATTGTCACACCATCTTTAACTGATACTTTGCCACCTAATAAGGTTGTTTGTAATGGCTTTGGAACGATAGATGCTGTTACCTTTTCTGATACATCTAAGTTCACGTCTGCATTTTTTTCAAAGCGCGATTCAGGCACAGCTAAGACATTATTATCATCGGGAGTACGCTTCCAATTATCATCGGTAATTGGCGATACA
>JBALXF010000229.1:0-5593 GCA_036961085.1 Psychromonas sp. | reverse complement strand
AACATCAATATAGTAATTATTTACGTGGTAATTCTATCTTTTGCTCTTCGCTTTGACGGAATAAAACCACAATATGTCCAATCTTAGTGATATTAATTGCTTCAGTTTCACGCACAATCGCATCAATAATTAACTGTTTAACTTCACGGTCAGTAGTTGCAACTTTAACCTTAATTAATTCGTGGTGGTTAAGTGCATTTTCTATTTCAGCTAGAACACCTTCAGTTAAGCCATTTTGTCCAAGTAGGACTACAGGTTTTAGGCTGTGAGCAAGGCCTTTTAGGTGTTGCTTTTGTTTATTTGATAATTTCATACAAATTTCTTTCATTTAAGGGTTGAAAACAGGGCATTCTACCCTTAAATAACAACCTTTACTATTTCGATTGTTATTTATTCGAAATTAGAATAATACTGTATGAATATAATATTAGCTAGTCTCTTTAAAATGGGATTTAATAAAGTTGTTATAAAATTGTAAGGAGCATTTTAATGGCTAGAAACGAGAATTCAAATAAGCTGAAAAAAACAGCTTCAGCTAGCTCAAAACGCTGGATGCAAGAACACGTAAATGATTTCTATGTGAAAGAGGCCACTAAAAAAGGTCTACGTTCACGCGCTGTGTTTAAATTAGATGAAATTAATAGCAAAGATAAATTAATTAAATCCGGGATGACCGTGGTTGACTTAGGCGCGGCACCAGGTAGTTGGTCTCAATGGGCGGTTGATACTGTCGGTTTAAAGGGAAAAGTTATAGCATGTGATATTCTACCAATGGATTCAATTGCTGGCGTCGATTTTTTACAGGGTGATTTCCGCGAAGAAAATGTATTAGCCGCATTGTTGACTCGCATTGGTGAGAGTAAAGTCGATGTTGTATTGTCTGATATGGCACCTAATATGTCTGGTAGTGCCGGCATCGATCAACCAAAATCAATGTACCTAGTTGAGTTGGCTTTAGATATGTGCCGAGACGTTTTAGTAAAAGATGGTAGTTTTGTTGTAAAAGTATTCATGGGCGCCGAGTTTGAGGCATTTATGGGAGAAGTACGTAAAGTGTTTAAGTCAGTTAAAACACGTAAACCAGATTCATCTAGGGCTAGATCTAGAGAGGTTTATATTGTAGCAACTGGTTTTAAGTCGTAATAAAAGTGGATAGCGAAAAAATCTAAAGCAGGTTTTATCTGTTTTATTTAGGCACATTATAAAAAATAATGAGCCTCATTACCCATTAACTACACGCTGTCGCTATATTTACTAGCGAGGTTTTTTAAACTGTAGTAATCTACAATGAAATTTTCTTTTAATTAACATGAGGTTTACATCTTGAACGATATGGCAAAAAACCTGATATTGTGGTTAGTCATCGCAGTAGTATTGATGTCGCTTTTCCAAGGTTTTGGCAAAGGTGGTGCAACAAATTCCGAAATGGATTACACAACATTTGTAAAAGAAGTTAGCCAAGGACAAATCCAACAGGTAGAAATTGATGGACCTGTGATAAGCGGGCTAAAAAGTAATCAGACTCCTTTTGTCACTTATATGCCGACTCCTGACAGCGATCTTTTAAATGATTTAATTAAACACAATGTAATTGTGGAAGGTATTGCTCCAGAAGAAACAAGTTTCTTAGCTTCTATTTTTGTTTCTTGGTTCCCTATGTTACTGCTAATTGGTGTGTGGGTTTTCTTCATGCGCAATATGCAAGGTGGCGGTAAAGGTGGTGCAATGTCATTTGGTAAAAGTAAAGCCAAATTGATGGGCGAAGATCAAATCAAAACAACCTTTGCTGATGTTGCTGGTTGTGATGAAGCCAAAGAGGATGTTAAAGAACTAGTTGATTATCTAAAAGATTCAACAAAATTCCAAAAACTAGGTGGTCGAATTCCAACGGGTGTTTTACTTGTTGGTCCTCCTGGTACGGGGAAAACATTATTAGCAAAAGCCATTGCAGGAGAAGCTAAAGTACCTTTCTTTGCTATTTCTGGTTCTGATTTTGTAGAGATGTTTGTTGGTGTTGGTGCATCTCGTGTACGTGATATGTTTGAGCAAGCTAAAAAGTCAGCTCCTTGTATTATCTTCATCGATGAAATCGATGCCGTTGGTCGCCAACGTGGTGCCGGTGTTGGTGGTGGTAATGATGAGCGTGAACAAACGCTATACCTATTGCTTGTTGAAATGGATCGTTTTGAAGGTAATGAAGGAATTATTGTTGTTGCCGCAACTAACCGTCCGGATGTGTTAGATGCTGCATTATTACGCCCAGGACGTTTCGATCGTCAAGTGGTTGTTGGTTTGCCTGATGTGCGTGGTAGAGAGCAGATCTTAAATGTTCATATGCGTAAGGTGCCGCTATCGGAAGGTGTAAAAGCAAATATAATCGCACGTGGCACACCAGGGTTTTCTGGTGCAGATCTTGCGAACTTAGTTAATGAAGCTGCATTATTTGCTGCTCGAGGCAATAAACGTACGGTGAACAAAGAAGACTTTGAACAAGCACGTGATAAAATATTAATGGGTGCAGAACGTCGTAGTCTTGTGATGACTGAGAAAGATAAAGAGTCAACGGCATACCACGAATCAGGGCATGCTATTGTCGCTAAATTGGTACCACAGCACCATCCTATTCATAAGGTTACTATTATTCCCCGTGGTCGAGCACTAGGTGTGACTCAATTTTTACCTGAAGGCGATCAGATTAGTCAAAACCGTACTGAGTTAGAAAGTAGTATCTCAGTTGCTTATGGTGGGCGTATTGCTGAAGAGCTAATTTATGGTTTAGATAAAGTATCTACAGGTGCATCACAAGATATAAAACAAGCTTCTGCTATTGCTCGCGCTATGGTTACAGAATGGGGCTTCTCTGAGAAGTTAGGACCTATTTTATTAACTGCAGATTCAAATACGTTGCGTTCTAATGTGGTTTCTCATGAAACTGGGAAAATCATTGATGATGAAGTTAAATACTTTATAGAGAAGAATTATCAACGCGCAGAACAATTATTAACCGATAATATTGATATTTTGCATGCGATGAAAGATGCATTAATGAAATATGAAACGATTGATACAGCACAAGTTGATGATTTAATGGCACGTATAACGGTTCGTCCGCCATCAGATTGGCACGATGATGATGATGCTGTTGAGAAACCTGATGTTGCTCCAGAAGAGCCAACTAAAGTTGATTCTGAAGCTACTCAAGAAGAGCCTGCTGATAAGGTTGAGCCTGAAGCTACTCAAGAAGAGTCTGCTGACAAGGTTGACCCTAAATCAACTCCAGAATCATCAACTAAAGAAAAGAAAGATGACAACTAATCACTCGTATTAGTTTAAATTAACTGTTAATAAAACCTAAGCTTGCTTAGGTTTTTTTTTAACTGGAGTCGCAAAAATGCTGCTACAAAGTAGAAATAAAACCTTAGATTTAAAAGCGCCTAAGGTGATGGGTATTTTAAATGTTACGCCTGATTCATTTTCGGATGGTGGCCGTTTTGTAAATATTGATAGCGCATTGAAACAAGCAGTGAAATTTGTTGAACAAGGCGCCACTATTATCGATATAGGTGGTGAATCAACACGCCCGGGTGCTAGTGCTGTTTCTTTACAGGAAGAGTTAGATCGTGTTTTACCCATTATAGAAAAGATAAATAACGGTCTTGATTGCTGGATTTCAATAGATACAAGCAAAGCTGTGGTAATGCAAGAAGCTGTTAATGTTGGGGCTGACCTTATTAATGATGTTCGTGCTTTACAAGAAGAAGGAGCATTACAGGCCGCTGTAAATGCTAACGTACCGGTTTGTTTGATGCATATGCAAGGACAGCCGCGAAGTATGCAAGGTGCGCCTGAATATAAGGATGTGGTTGCGGAGGTTAAACAGTTCTTAGCACAACGCTCGGCGACTTGTATTAAAGCGGGTATTAAAAAAGAAAATATTATCATTGATTTGGGCTTCGGTTTTGGTAAAACATTGGATCATAATTTTCAACTTCTCAATGCGACAAATGAATTTGTCAAATTAGGTTTTCCTGTATTAACAGGGGTTTCCAGAAAATCCATGTTTGGACAATTGCTAAATCGTGATATAAATGGACGTCTAGCTGCTAGTTTGGCAGGTGCAATCATTGCGATTCAGCAAGGTTCAAAAATAATTCGTGTTCATGATGTCGAAGAAACAGTTGATGTCATTAAAGTTTTACAAAAAATTAATACACTTTAATAATTAAATAATAACAATCGGTGAAGTAAAAATGAAAAAGAGATATTTTGGTACAGATGGTGTTCGAGGTAAGGTTGGTGCTTCACTAATTACACCTGAGTTTGCATTAAAACTAGGTTGGGCTGCTGGTCGCGTTTTAGCTAAATCAGGTTCGAAAAAAGTATTGATTGGTAAAGATCCGCGTATTTCAGGCTATATGCTTGAAGCTGCATTGCAAGCAGGTTTAGCTGCTGCCGGTCTACGTCCAGTTTTAATGGGCCCGATGCCGACACCTGCGGTTGCATATTTAACTCGTACATTCCGCGCCACTGCGGGTATCGTTATCAGTGCATCGCATAATCCATATTACGATAATGGTATTAAATTCTTCTCCGATCAAGGCACTAAGTTATCTGAAGAAATCGAACTTGAAATCGAAGCTGAAATTGATAAAGAGCTTAAGTGTGTCGATTCAGCAGAGTTAGGAAAAGCATACCGTATTGCTGATGCAGCAGGCCGTTATATTGAATTTTGTAAAAGTACTTTCCCTTCAAAATATGATTTAAAAGGGCTTAAAATTGTAGTTGATTGTGCTAATGGAGCTACTTACCATATTGCGCCTTTAGTAATAAGTGAACTTGGCGCTGAAGTGATTGCAATGGGTGTTGAACCAAACGGTGTCAATATCAATTTAAATTGTGGTGCTACCAGCATGCAAGCTATTTCAGAGCGTGTAGTCGCAGAGAAAGCTGATTTTGGTATTGCCTATGATGGCGACGGTGATCGCGTAATGATGGTTGATCACACTGGTTATATTTTAGATGGTGATGAGCTATTGTATATCATTGCCCGTGATAAATTACGTTCAGGCACGCTTAAAGGCGGCGCAGTCGGTACTAAAATGTCAAACCTTGGTTTAGAGCAAGCGCTTAAAACGTTAGGTATACCATTTGAGCGTTCTGATGTTGGTGATCGCCATGTAATGGAGTTAATGAATAAAAATAATTGGTGTATAGGCGCTGAAAACTCTGGACATGTCATATGTGCCGAACACTTATCGACAGGGGATGGTATTGTTTCTGGTTTACAAGTAATGAGTGCTATGCAAGCTAGTCGCATGACGCTAAATGAGTTACGCCAAGGAATGAAAAAACATCCTCAGGTTTTATTGAATATCCGATTTAACGATAAAATTGATCCGTTACAGGACAAAGATGTACTTGCTGAACTGCAGCGTATTGAAACGTTATTAGAAGATCGTGGTCGCGTATTACTTCGTAAATCTGGTACTGAGCCTGTGTTTAGGGTGATGGTTGAAGCGGATGAAAGCGAAGAAGTGGTTCGTGGTTACGCTCAAGCTATTGCGGATAAAGTAAAAGTATAATTAGCTAAATC
>JBALXF010000228.1:2195-5595 GCA_036961085.1 Psychromonas sp. | reverse complement strand
CTGACAAAGTATCTTAAGGTAACATGGGTATAGAGAGTTAATCTAAGCTAGATACTTTGTGAAGCTGCTCACAAAATGTTATGGTAGCTTTTTTAATCAAGCCACCCTAGGATCTACTACTTTGAACCCATCTTCTTTTGCTACATTAGCGCTAAATAGCGATTTATTACATAATTTAAACTCTTTAGGTTATGAAACAATGACTCCAGTTCAAGCACAAAGCTTACCTCATGTACTTGCAGGAAAAGATGTTATTGCTCAAGGTAAAACTGGCTCTGGTAAAACAGCTGCATTCGGCTTAGGCCTATTAGAAAAGCTAAATGTTAAACGTTTCCGCGTACAATCTTTAATTCTTTGCCCTACTCGCGAATTAGCGGATCAAGTTGGTAAAGAGTTACGCAGACTGGCTCGTACTATCCATAATATTAAAGTATTAACATTATGTGGCGGTGTTCCATTTGGTCCTCAAATTGGCTCATTAGAGCATGGCGCTCACATTATCGTTGGTACACCTGGCCGTATAGAAGATCATCTACGCAAGGGAACCTTAAGATTAGATGATTTAGAAATTCTAGTCTTAGATGAAGCCGATCGTATGCTAGAAATGGGATTCCAAACATCAATTGATGCGATCATAGATCAAGCACCTAAACAAAGACAAACTCTATTATTTAGTGCGACATTCCCAGATCAAATCAATAATGTTGCTAAACGCATCATGATTGACCCAATCATGGTAAAAGCAGAGTCTAAACATGATCAAAACATTATTGCTCAGCATTTTTATGAAGTGAATAATAATCAAGATCGTATGCTTGCATTACGACTATTGATACAACAATACCAACCAGAATCATCGGTAGTTTTTTGTAATACCAAAAAAGAAGTGCAAGAAGTTGCTGATGAACTGGCTAACCGTGGTTTTAGTGCACTGGCATTACATGGTGATTTGGAACAAAAAGAGCGTGACCAAGCTTTGATCCGTTTTGCTAATAAAAGTGCAACTATCTTAGTGGCAACCGATGTTGCTGCACGTGGTTTAGATATCGACAACTTAAGTGCGGTATTTAACTACCATATTGCACACGATCAAGAAGTGCATGTTCACCGTATCGGACGAACCGGTCGTGCTGGTAATAAAGGTTTAGCATTCTCATTTTTCAGTAGTAAAGATCAGCATAGA
This sequence comes from Psychromonas sp., assembly GCA_036961085.1. GTDB lineage: Bacteria > Pseudomonadota > Gammaproteobacteria > Enterobacterales > Psychromonadaceae > Psychromonas. The sequence goes on along the minus strand of JBALXF010000228.1, from coordinate 4,412 downwards.
GTTTCTTTATTAGAAGATTACTTAGATCGTAGTATCTCTGCAGAAGCGTTACCTTCTATAAGCTTACTTGATCAACAACCCGTACCATCAAGCATGATTACAATGCGTATTGATGGTGGTAAACGACAGAAAGTACGTCCTGGCGATATCGTTGGTGCATTGACTGGCGAAGATGGTATCAAAGGTGATCAAGTAGGGAAAATCCACGTATCAGATAACTGGGCATATATTGCAGTACAACGCGATTGCATCAAAGTTGCATTTAAAAAACTGAGCGAAGGAAAACTTAAAGGACGTAAATTTAGAGTGATGGTCGTTCGTGGCTAAAACCACAAACTAAATGATATTGACCAATTTATTCACCTAGAAATGTAACCTTACCTAGTGATACAGAGACTCTAAGTAGCCAAAAAACCTTTTTCTGGCTCGGAGTCTCATTCTTCTGTAACAAACCTAAATATAAAAAAACCATCAAAAACAACACCCTATAACACAAACCCCACAAACCAACAAAGACTTTGTAACATTGTGTAACACACACGAGCATTGTGTAAGCAAATGTAACTAAATATAAAACGTGATCTTCGTCTGATGAATCCTTTTCCGACATGTATATACTCATTCTCATTAATTCAGCTCATGATATTCACATCATTCACTGTTTTTAACTTTTTCATACTAACTATAAAATATTAACTGGAGAATTGTTTATGAACATATTCGGAAATTTACAAAAAGTAGGGAAGTCATTAATGCTTCCTGTTTCGGTACTACCTATAGCCGGTATTTTACTGGGTGTTGGTGCTGCTAAGTTCTCAATCTTACCTGAAGTTGTTTCACAACTAATGGAACAAGCGGGTGGTGCAGTATTTGGTAACATGGCGTTATTATTTGCCATTGGTGTTGCTCTTGGTTTTACAAAAAATGATGGTGTAGCTGGTCTTGCTGCTGCAGTTGGTTACTTCATCATGATCCAAACAATTGAAGTACTTGCACCTGGTGCAAACACAGGTGTACTAGGTGGTATTGTCGCCGGTGGTATCGCTGCTGCAATGTTTAACCGTTTTTACAACATCACACTTCCTGATTACCTAGGCTTCTTCGCTGGTAAACGTGCTGTTCCAATCATGACTGGCTTAACAGCTATCGTGGTGGGTGCAATTCTTGCTATTGTTTGGCCTCCAATTGGTGCTGGAATTGCAAGCTTCTCTCATTGGGCTGCAGATCAAAACCCAACATTAGCATTCGGTATCTACGGTGTTGTTGAGCGTTCATTAATTCCATTTGGTTTACACCATATCTGGAACGTACCATTCTTCTTTGAAGCGGGTACATGTACAAGTGCTTCAGGCGAACAGCTAAACGGTGTATTAACTTGTTACCTATCTGCTGATGATGCTTCTCGTGCAGCTGGTAATGGCTTCGGTCAATTAGCCGGTGGTTACATGTTCAAAATGTTCGGTCTACCTGCTGCTGCAATCGCAATTGCACATTCAGCTAAACCAGAAAACCGCGCTAAAGTAATGGGTATCATGGCTTCTGCTGCGTTAACTTCATTCCTAACAGGTATTACTGAACCAATCGAATTTGCTTTCTTATTCGTAGCACCTTTCCTATACGCAATCCATGCTCTATTAGCTGGTTCAGCATTCGTTGTTACTAACATGCTAGGTATGGTTCACGGTACTTCGTTCTCACACGGTTTAATCGATTTCTTAGTACTATCTGCTAACTCTCAAAAACTAATCTACTTCATCGTGATTGGTCTTGTATATGCAGCAATTTACTACACAGTATTCCGCGTAATAATCAAAGCACTAGACCTTAAAACTCCAGGTCGTGAAGATGAAGAAGCTGAAGAAACTGTACATGTTGACGCAACTGAAATGGCTATCTTATTAGTAGCTGCATTCGGTGGTAAAGCGAACATTGAAAATCTAGATGCTTGTATCACACGTCTACGTATTAGCGTTAACGATATCGCGCTAGTTGACAAAGCTGAACTTAAGAAATTAGGTGCAGCAGGTGTTGTAGTCTCTGGTAACGGTGTTCAAGCTATCTTCGGTACTAAATCTGATAACTTAAAAACTGATATGGAACATTACTTAGCTAAGTAATCTTTTATTGAAAGTAAAGTAAGGCTTGTTTTACAAGCCTTTTAAAGTAGAAGCTCAATAATTAAACATTATGTTTATTACTGACCTTCTACTTTTTTTA
>JBALXF010000228.1:0-2185 GCA_036961085.1 Psychromonas sp. | reverse complement strand
CACCAGCTTTTATTAATAGCTATACGTTCCCCACTCTTGTTTTGTAATCAATTATTAGAGCAATATAGATTAATCAACCTAATAAAAATTGGCTAACAAAGATTAGCTGAAGCTGATTGCGTTTCACTAGTAACGCAGAATCTTAGAATGGCTTATATTAACTATGAGGTCATTAAAATATAACCTTGAGGCAATATCACTTCCGTTAAACTCAATGATTTCTTTAGGCAAAGGAAAATGGATCAGAGTAACGTATTGATGATGATAACTAGTTGATCTAGTTATAAAGCAATAACAATAGTGTAAATCTTATTTGTGTTTAGCTAACATTCATTTTAACAAACATAAATGAATAGATAATGACTGGATTTGCTATTAGTGTTTTATTGCTCGAATAGCAGTAGAAAGGCGTTTAGCAGTCAAGGCGGCATCGCCCATTGGATCATTAAAATAGTCACTGATAATACGTGTCATGATATTTTGCATATGGCTAGTACTGGCTAAATTCTGGGTGAATGATGGCACCAGTTCATTACTATGAAAGTCCTTAAATGATTTTTTAGCACAATCATCAAAACTCTCAATATTAATGTCTGAACGAACCGGTATAGAGCCTTTGGCCATGTTAAAATCGACTTGAAACTGTTCTGATAATAAGGTCTCTGCAAATACCCTTTGTACCTGCTGATGAGACGCTAACGAGTTTTTTTTAAAAAACACAAAGCTATCTATATTGTAACTATATAACCCCTTACTTTCTGGAACATCCACGCAAATATAATCGACCATGGCTTGTTTTCCTTCTTTGTACCACATCCCTTTTGCCCAATCACCCATCAATTGCATGGCAGCTTCATTTTTAGAAAAAACAAGACTGGCATTATCCCAATCTCGCCCTAACATACTTTTATCAGTATAAGCCGACAAGCGTTTAAATTGCTCAAAAGCATGCACCATTTCGAGAGAATTTAGGACTGCAACATCATGTTCAACAAAGGCTTTCTTATATTTTTCAGCACCTAACAAAGATAAAGCCATTGATTCAAATAATAAAGCATCTTGCCATGGAGTCCCGCCATGAGCGAGAGGCAAATATCCAGCCGCTTTAATTTTATCGGCGGTAACAAAAAAATCATCCCAGGTGGTTGGTGCAGCCAATTTCAGTTCATCGAAAATTGCTTTATTTAGCCATAGCCAGTTCACTCGATGGACATTAATCGGTACCGCCATATAGTGCCCATCAATAGTTACCGTCTGACGTACGATATCTGGAATTGATTGCTGCCATGAACTGGTCTCGATAATCTTATCGATCTCCTCAAGCATGCCAACTTTAACCCATTCTCCGATATCCGGCCCTTTAATTTGAGCTACATCTGGTGGATTACCTGATAATGCACGCATTTGTAAAACACGAATAGCACTCTCTCCACCTTCGCCAATAATGGCAAAATTCTGCCATTTTATTTGTTGTTGTAAGAGATTATTTTCCAGTATTTGTTGTGCATCATACTCCCCTTTAGCTGTCCACCAATGTAACACCTCAATGGAGGTTGCATTGACATTTATAGGGAGCATAAGAGGAAGTATTAAAACAGATTTTTTCATAATTAAACTCCTCTCTATACCAGGTTAGATGTATAAATACGTGGCAAGGTAATGATCACTTCTAAACCGCCTTTATCACGGTTAATAAGATGTAAATGGCCATTATGAGCATGAATAATATTACGCGATATACCTAATCCCAAACCGTAGCCTTCATGATCGTCATGTAAACGTCGATAAGGGGTAAATATGTTTTCTAACTCTGCAGGGGGGATACCCGGACCATGATCTTGAATTAAAAGCTGTAGCTGCTCAGGGCTATCGGTAACATAAATATTAACCGAATCACCATACTTTACACCATTATCAATAAGGTTAGCTAAACAGCGTTTTAAAGCTAATGGTTTGCCTCGATATGGAGATACTTTTTCAGAAATAATTTTGATTTTGTCCGGTTGCGAACTACTAATATGCTCAAGTAGTTTAATCACATCAACGGATTGAATATTTTCATGAATATCCGTATCTTTTACGGTTTGTAACGCCCCTTTTACGAGCATTTCTAAATCATCTAAATCTTGATTAAAAGCCTCAGTTTGCACTTCTGAATCCAATAATTCTGCACGTAAACGTAAAC
>JBALXF010000227.1:0-5620 GCA_036961085.1 Psychromonas sp. | reverse complement strand
GCAACATTCGATAACGGCTATATATAAAGCTCGTTTTCTTATTAAGCTTCAAATGCTTCTTGTAAGAATGGGATGATTTGCTTTTTACGGCTTACAACACCTGGCAGTTCAAATGCTTGCTCAGCAACACTACTACTTAATGCAGATGCAACTTTATCAGCATCTTTACTTACGATCAGTGCAGTTGTATCAAGCTTATTAATATCAGTTAATAGAACGATAGTAGAATGGTAGCCATTATCTTCTTGAAGTTTTTCCATTTCAGCTAATAACTCAGACTTCTTACTGAACGCAGTTGTCAGAGAAGTTAGCTCTAATTGACCAATAGCAAGTTGCTCACCTGCCATTTCAAATACTTTTTGGTCACGTAAAACTAATTCAGAAGCTGGTACATGTTGAATATCTGATTTTGCTTCAAACTGTGCATCTGCAAAAGCACCTAGATCAGCAATACCAGCAATTTCAGCTAACTCTTTTGCAGCTACGATATCGATATCAGTAGTTGTTGGACCTTTAAAGTTAACGGTATCTGAGATAATTGCACCCATCATCATTTTTGCAACTGGTGCATCAGGAGTTTGGCTATGGAATTTGTACATGTTGTAAACGATGGTTGCGCTACAACCTACAGGCCAGATCCAACACTCTAAAGGCTCTGATGTTGTAATATTACCTAGTTTATGATGATCAACTATACCGCGGATCTTCGCTTTTTTCATATCGGCAGTACCCTGGTTCCAGTCAGAGTAATCTACGATAAAGATCTCTTCACCAGCAACTGAAGTACGGATTTCTGGCTCAGGTAGACCAGACTGCTCAAGAAGGAATAATGCTTCAGGATTTGGTTCACCTTGCAAAGCAGGTGTTGCTTCTTTACCAAGCTTGTTAAATAAGCTTGCAAGACCAATAGCCGAACATAAGCTATCACAATCAGGGTTTTGGTGTCCTAGTACAATCATTTTCATTTCCATTTTGAGATTAATTAATTGAATGCAGAATAACCGATTTAGACTAAATAATTAAGTCAAAAAAACAATATATTCTATTTTACGTTGTGATTTTTTTATTTCTCACTGTAAGCGACTGTATTAAAAGTTAACTAATATCTTAACCTGTTTATAAAAAACACAGCCCATTAAGCATTTTTTATAAAACTTTAACTTCGAAATATGGGTTTAATAAACTACTTTTTTGATTATAACGTAGGGGTTTCCCATCTAACTGACAGACTTTTGCCCCCGCTTTTTCTGCGATTCCCTGACCAGCAGCAGTATCCCATTCCATTGTTGGGCCTAATCGTGGGTATAAATTTGCTAAGCCTTCAGCAATTAGACAAAATTTCAAAGAGCTTCCTACGCTAACCAGTTCATATTCGCCTAACTGATCTAAATAATTTGAGAAATCTTCACTTGGATGCGAGCGACTACCTAGTACTTTTAATACTTTTGTTGCTTCACTAGCCTTTAAACGAATACTAGTTTGGGTCGCAGTCGTTAAAAAAGCGTTTCTTTTGTCACTAAAATATAACTTATCTAGTACTGGTGCATAAACAACTGCAAGGGAGACTTTACCCTCTTCGATTAGTGCAATATTAACCGTAAACTCGCCATTTCTTTTTATGAACTCTTTAGTGCCATCTAGTGGATCAACCAACCAATACTGATCCCAAGTTTGACGAATAGACCAATCAATATCAGCATCCTCTTCGGATAGAATGGGTATATCTGGCGTTAACTTAGCCAACCTCGTTACTATGATTTGATGAGCGGCTAGATCAGCCTCTGTTAATGGCGATGAATCGGATTTGATTTGAATATCAAAGTCGCGTTGATAGATATCTAGAATTTCATTGCCAGCTAAACGTGCAATATCACAAATACCGGATACCACTATCTGTTCATTATAATCAATGATATTAGACATAATTATTATCTCTTAAGTAATCAACTATTATTGCAACAGTCTTTGTTAATGGTTGCAGTGAGTTTAGTATATAAATTTCCGGTTTAAGCGACATTTGGTGTAGCTAAAAGAAAACAATTTCTGCAGAAAAAACTCAAATTAGCCACTGATAATATTTAAACTTTGTTTTGCGGTATTGCTTGTTTTACATAAACATCAAAACGATTTTTCTTAGTTTTAATACTCATAGATGGTTTTTTATCATTTAAAAAGGGTGCGTAATCAGGACGTTTTACAACAACACGGTAACGTGCTGCATTTAAAGCAACATCAAGCAGGTCATCTGCATCTAAATCGGCTCCTACGACGCCCTGAAATACACGCATCTCTTTTTTAACTAATGCCGATTTCTTTTTATGAGGGAACATAGGATCTAAATAAACCACATCTGTTTGATGCTGTTTTAAATACTCATATCCAGAGCCAAAATGTAGGCGCATCCTTTGTTGCATCCACTCACCTATCTCAAGGTTCAAATAAGCACGCTCTAAGCCATCTTCAAGTAAAGCGGCAGCAACAGGTGAACGCTCAACCATCGACACATTACAGCCTAATGATGCAAGCACAAATGCATCACGACCAAGCCCAGCAGTTGCATCAATCACATCGATTTCTACTCCAGCCTTTAAGCCGATAGCTTTTGCAATCGCTTGTCCTTTACCGCCACCAAATTTACGACGATGCGCTACTGCGCCAGAAACAAAATCAACAAACACTAAGCCTTGCTTAGGATCATCTTTTTGCTCAAGGGCTAAATACTCGGGTAACAGTTGCAGCTGAAAATGTTCATTATGAGCACTTAAAAATCCCCATTTTTCACGTAGCTGTTTCGCTTTATCCCGCAAAGCACTTTCATTACAAATTAAAGGAATATCCATGATAAATAACTCTTTGCTAATGTATTTAATAAGTATTTTCAAAATCCATAAAAAAAGCCAGTCAATAGACTGGCTTTTTTATCACACTACCAACTCTATAGAGGAGATATTATGTATAACAAGTCGCCACTAGAAACTTGCTGACCATTGGTATTGATAATACGCTCAACTTTGAACTTAGTATCGGCATCATACAACACTGAATCTTGACGATTAAAGCTAGCTAATGTAATTGGCGAGAACATTTTCATCGCTTCCATTAAGCCTAATGTCTGCTCAATATCAACAATATCACCTTCAGCTACAAAATCAGGTTCAGCAGGTGATGATGCACGGTAGAAAATACCTGCACTTTGCGCAATAACTTTTAATTCATTACTGCCATCAACCTTAATTGATACGTCGGAACCACCTGTTGAAGCTGATGCTTCCATTTCATCAATCATTAATTGTTGATCAAGTCTTGCCATGAATTTTGGTAAGTAAGTCGTGTCGTAATTACCTTCCAAGAAAGTTTCATCTTTTAAGATACGTTGTAATAAAGGAATATTTGTAGCGATCCCTTTAATAACAACTTTATCTAAGAATTTCAGTAACTTCTCAACCGTGTCCTTACGATCTTTACCATGACAAATAAACTGTGCAACCAAGCTATCATAATAAGGAGACACTTCTTTACCAGCTGCAATCATAGACATGATTTCAATATTATCTTGCTCTGGGACAATGTATTCAACTACTTTACCTGGGTGTGGTAATAACTGCATTACACCATTGTTATCAAGTGCCGCTTTTTCAGCCGTAACACGTACTTCAATTGCGTAACCTTTTTTCTTAGGCTCAAGATCTGCAATACTTTCACCTGAAGCAATGTCGTATTGCGCTTTAACAATATCAATACAAGAAGTTGCTTCTGTTACTGGATGCTCTACTTGTAAACGCGTATTCATTTCCATGAAGTATATATCATCGGCATCAAGGTCATAGATGAACTCAACCGTACCAGCCCCCATGTAATCAACAGCATCTGCAAGCGCTTCAGTATGTTTTAATGCAGCAGCTTCTAAATGTGCAGGTAGCATTGTTGATTCTGATTCTTCAACAACTTTTTGGTTATTACGTTGCACTGAACAATCACGAATACCCAGCACTTTAGTATTACAATGTTTATCACGTAATAATTGCACTTCGATATGACGTAATGAAGTGATGTATTTTTCAAGGTATAAATCACCGTTACCAAATGCACTACGTGCTTCAGCAGATACTTGGTTAAACCCAGAGAACATGTCCTCTGCTTTTTCGATAACCAAGATACCTTTACCACCACCACCATTTACTGCTTTAAGCAGAACTGGATAGCCCATTTCATTAGCAATATCTAGTGCTTGCTCAGCACCCGATAGGATACCATGGCTTCCAGGAACAACCGGAACACCGTTATCTTGTGCCGTTTTAATTGCGTTAGATTTATTACCCATAGTTAACATACTGTTCATGCTTGGGCCAACAAAGTTAATATTGTGGCTGACACATAAATCAGCAAAGTGCGGGCTTTCAGATAAGAAACCAATGCCTGGGTGTAAAGCATCAACCTCTTCGTATTTAGCAACTTTTAATACAGATCCTGCATTTAGATAACTTTCATCAGATGTATTACCACCTAAACAAACTAATTTATCATGTTTACGCAACATATCAGCCGGTACTGAAGTCATATCAGGGTCAGATGCAACCAACACCACAGCAATATCGTTTTTCTGTGCGATACGAATTAATTTAACCGCGGTACAGCCTCGAGCATGTATAAGCACTTTCTTAACTGGCTTCATTAAGTGACGCGGGTCAACTGGTGAGTAGTCTTCATCATTGATATCACAAACCGGTACAAAACCAGTTAATGCACGTTGAATAGTCTCTTCAATAGTAATTACTGGCATTGGCATATTTTCGTCAATGTCACGTAGTTTATCGTTAAGATCATCAGAGAACGGGTTGATTACTAATCCATCCATTGCACCTGATACACGTGATAAGTAATTTGATAGTGTTGAAGTAGATGGTAAGTATGCTGGTACAACCATTTGCCCTGCGAACGGCATATTGGTACCAGATAAGTAATAAGTTTGTACCATTGGATGAGTAACAAAACTTGCTTGTGCACCACCAGTACAATCGCCATAACCAAACATAACGATCGGTAGGTCATTATCTCGAATAAAACGCGTTATACGGTCATTAACTACAGCCATTGAGAATAGTGCAGCAGCACCTTCTTTAGTCTGCATACCACCTGAACTGATGAAAGCAACAACAGGTAAATGGTGTTGAGCACATTCGACTAATAGCGCACAGAATTTTTCTGCACTTGCCATATCAAAAGCACCCGCTTGGAAAGATAAGTTAGAAACAGCAACACCAACTTTTTGTGTCACACCATTTTCTGATTCAAAATCAGCAAGGCCCGTTACTAAACCACAAGGTTTAATATTCTTATCCAATGCATCTTCAATAGACAAACGGAAACCTGGAAATTCTAATAGGTTTGCAGTCATTAAGTCTGCTTTAGATTCTTTAAAATTAGTAAAGAATTTATCTAAAATAGCCCCATGAGAGTTATTCTTTTTGTTTTTCTCTGTGCGAAGAACACCTTGAATTAATAGATCTTGGTAACCCATAGTTAAACGGTTCCAGAAATCTTTACGACGACCGATACGTACAGGGTTGATCGCACCATTATATTCAGCTGCGTCATCACGGCTTTTGTAATACTCAGGTAG
>JBALXF010000226.1:0-5631 GCA_036961085.1 Psychromonas sp. | reverse complement strand
AAAACGGTGAGATGCTTTTACATGCTTCAATGAATCGACTATTTGGCGTTACCAGAGAGCGTATTTCTGCTAATTATGAAAATCGCTGTTTTGAATTCGATTCCTTTGTTGCTGGGAAATGTTGGCAGGATAATCAACAGTCTAATATTACGCTAGCGGATTGGACGCCTATGCTCAGCGCAAAAGGGTTTACTGGCATGATCACTGATTGGCTAATGGTGGCTGAAAAAGGAAAATTAGCGACTGAAATAATGCACAGGAATCTTGCTAGCCATCAATTATGCGAAGGGATTTGTCAAAAACTGTTAACTAATCGCAACTAGATTTAACCTGACTGCCGCAGCATATTTCAATCTGTGAACTAAACTCAAAGTATAAACCATACTAAACAAATGGTTAATAAATATTATTTTATAAATAGCAGTTCATAAGTATCAGCAAGGAGGAGGAAGAATGAATACTACAGTCAGTTTAAACATCTATAGCCCTCGCTGGGGGCATGAAGATGCCTATTACGCAGAGCTACATGCTGATTTCATGGAAATTAGCATGGGTCCTCATAAAGCGAGAGTGACTTGGACAGAGCATGGCGAGCCCCAATGGCAGGGGGAGTCCATTCACGCAATTATGAATAATGACAAAGTTTATCCGCCGGCTAATATTGCTGGTTTATTTGAACATGTATGGAAAGAGTGGTTAGCAGAAAAAATAACGATTGAGCAAGTAGGAGAAGAGTTGCAACATCTTGCAGCTTGGATCAACGCTTCAACCAAGGCAAAACCCAGTTCGAAATTCTGGGAAATGTATTTTTAAAACGTCATGATTTAGCTAGGTCAGGAGCGTTTTCTTGATCTAGCTATTGTTATCTAATGCAACATCTCATCAGGCTATATAGTTAAACCTTCCAAATGTTTACCCATTTTGCTAAAGCAGAGTTAAAATCATTCTATCTCGTTGCGACTAAAGGATTTTACGATGAAATATGGCTTTGATATTGGCGGAACAAAAATGGAAATTGTGGCCTTTGATGATGACTTTAACATCCAATTTCAACAACGTAAGCCAACACCAAGCAGTAACTACAATAGCTTTCTGGACAGTATCGTCGAATTAATTAAACAAGCAGATGCGGTTTGCGGTATTACCAATGAAATAGGTATCGGTATGCCAGGGGTTATTAATAATAAGACTGGCAAGTTGATTGCGAGTAATATTCCAGGCGCTTCAGGTCAGAATATTGTGTCTGATTTGAAAACTAGAATTGCAAGAAATATTGCTGTAGGTAATGATGCCAAATGCTTTACTATTTCGGAAGCAAATGGAGGCGCAGCTGATGGACTTGAAATTGTCTTTGGTGCTATTTTAGGGACCGGAGTTGGCGGAGGTTTGTGTATTAATGGTCAGCTTATTTCTGGTGCAAGTGGCGCTACAGGCGAATGGGGCCACTCACCCCTGCCTGCATTCTTATATAAAAAATATGATCTACCCTTGTTAGCCTGTGGTTGTGGATTACAAAGCTGTATTGAAAAATATATCTCGGGATCTGGTGTTATTGAGCTTTATTATTTATGTTCGGGAAATCGCCTCTCAGAAACCCACGAGATCATTGATTTAATGCGCCAAGGGGACATTAATGCAAACAAAGCTTTTCGCATATTTATTGATATTCTTGCCTGTTCATTAGCAACTATGGTAAATGTTTATGATCCTAATGCGATTGTTTTTGGTGGTGGGCTTTCTAAAGTAGATGAAATATATCAATTGTTACCGCAACAATTAAATAAATATATTATCTCAAGTATCTCGATGCCGCTGTTACTAAAGGCTAAATTTGGAGATTCAAGCGGAGTTCGTGGTGCAGCAATGCTGCTGCAACAGATTAAATAATCATACTTCTAAATATATAATTAAATAGAGTTTTTATGCATTTATGTTTTTCTATTACTGCACATGGATTTGGTCATGGTGCGATTTCATGTTCAGTGATTAATTCACTCATGAATAACCACCCAGACATTAAAATTACAGTGTTCAGTCTGCTTGATAAGTCCTATCTAACTTCTCGTTTAAAAGGGGAGTTTGATTTAATTAAGGTTGCCAATGACTTTGGTATGATGATGGATTCTGCAATCAAAGTCGATGTGGAAAATAGTGCGATTAAATATCAGCACCTATTTAATGATTGGCCAGCGCGGGTAGAGCAGGAAAAGGCAATATTAGAAAAACTACGACCAGATTGTGTGATTAGCAATATATCCCCCGTTACATTAGCAGCAGCACAACAGTTAAATATTCGCACGGCCAGTGTTGCACCATTTAATTGGGCGCAAATTTTCAAGGCTTATTGCCTGCCTGCAAGCTCCGTTAAGATTGAGAATGCAGCTGATATATATTCTCTGATGGCTGATATTTATAACAGGGTTAATTATATATATAAGCCGTTACCCTCGGTACCATTGGCGCAAAATGACGAAATTAAAATAGCCAGTATTTGCAATCAGATGCCAAGCCAAAATAACAAACTGCTAAACCTGTTACCAGAGACAACAAAAAAAATAGGATTAATTGCACTAGGTGGTTTGCCTATGCCTTTAGATTTAAAAAACTGGCCACGTCTTTCAGGTTGGCATTGGATTGTCGATCAAACTCAAGATCATCTGCGAGATGACATGACTCAAGCTACTGATATTACTTTACCTTTTTTAGAGTTAGTTGCGAATAGTGATTTAATATTAACTAAACCGGGTTATGGCACTTATTGTGAAATTGCTGCAGTAGCGAGATATAAAAAAGTGAGGGTGCTCAGTTTGGTGCGGCCAGATTGGCCAGAAACTCCCTTTTTAAATAATTTTTTAGGCGCACGGGTTCCATTTTCAGAAGTTCAGCTAGAGCAACTTAAGAGTGAGCATTTAGCAGACCTGATTATAAAACTTAATAAACAACCCTATCCAGAAGCGACAGTTTGTAAAGATGGTGCTGCTCAATTGGTCGAGCACCTCTTATCTAAGTTGTAATATCCGATAAAAACTCTAAATATAGTGAAAGCCAAGTAAATAGTATGCTTGGCTTTTAGTTTAATTGATTATTTCTTTCAGTCATGAAATGCTTGTCTAATGCCAATAGCTCGTAATTACATGCTATTTTGGCTGGTAATTGCACTATTTAGCTCTAAAAACTTTTATAAAATGAACAATAGAAAGAATGTTTTTGAAATAGTACCTAACATTACTACACTCAGTAATGCCTCCGAGTTGAAGCCTGACAAAGCATTTAAAGTAACATGGGTATATATATAAAATAATCTTCTTACTTAACTTCTTTATTCGCTCAGATCTTAATATTCAGGGACTTAGATATAATGACAAAAAAATCACTCGCCTCAATGCTCCTTATTTCGGCCATCAGTTATGCGCCTAGTTCTTTTGCAGACGAGCACTCTGAAACGGAACAACCATCTGACTCTGGAGCTCAGTCAGAGGATAAAAGTACAGAGAGGGATATATACGACAACAAAAATAAAAACGCAGATGATCCAACTAGAATAAATACCAAATTGGGTTTTGCTGGCGATTATAACTTTGAGTCAGAAAGTTTTGGATACTCAATATCTGGATCGATTGGACTGAGTGAGGCTCAAAAAATCAACCTTCGTGTACACCCTGATACGGGGGAGTGGATGCTTGGTGGTTCTTGGTTATTTGAGTTTGGTATCCTTAACTTCAATTTCGGTAAGAGTGAATATGAAGATGGTTCCAATTACAATAATTATAGTGTCGGTACTTTTGTTCCTTTATCCGTGTTTGGTATTGAACCCAATGGCTGGCAAATTTTTCCAATGGCAGGCTTTAACTACACCGATGGTGAAAGACCATTAAATGAAGGTGATCCAGAATATGATAATTTAGATCCTTATGTATTACATCCAACTGACAGCACTGGTGGTTATTTAGGTTATTTTTCTCTTAAACCTCTTAATGAAGAGTTCACTGTGATAACTTTTGCTGGGGCTTCTGCGGGTTCAGATGACTATTCTGGCTATTGGTTGGGCGCTGGTGTTGGCTACAAAATCACTAAACGAGACTCGATTACTTTATTAGGTCTTGTTGCCGACAATGATTACGGTTCCGATCAAAAAATCATTCTGTCGTACAGTCATGACTTTTCTATATTGGATTAGCAGAGCAGACACTAGTTATTTAAAAACGATTTAATAACAAAAATGGCTTCCTAGGAAGCCATTTTTAATCGTTTATTTTATCCCAATATAGAATCAGGAATTAGGCTTATTTTAAACCGTTACTACTTTTAATTGGGGCCCAGCAGATACTAATGCCTGCCCTTCTGGTTTATCGGTATAGCGGTCAAAGTTTTTAATAAATAGCTCAGCTAATGCTTCCGCTTTACTTTCCCATTCTGCGGTTGTTGCATAGGTATCACGTGGATCTAAGATCGTGCTATCAACATCATGTAATGCTAATGGTACTTGTAGATTAAAGTGAGGAATTATTTTAGTTTCTGCATTTTCAATTGAACCATCTAAAATCGCATCAATAATGCCACGTGTATCCTGAATTGAAATACGTTTTCCTGAGCCATTCCAGCCTGTATTCACTAAATAAGCTTCTGCACCACATGCTTCCATGCGTTTAACTAGTTGCTCTGCATATTGAGTTGGGTGCAATGATAAAAACGCTGCGCCAAAACAAGCAGAAAATGTTGGTGTTGGCTCGGTAATACCACGTTCAGTGCCGGCTAGTTTAGCCGTAAATCCAGATAAAAAGTGGTATTGCGTTTGTTCTTTGGTTAATTTTGAAACCGGTGGCAATACACCAAAAGCGTCAGCTGTTAAGAAAATAACCTTTTGTGCATGACCACCTTTAGATATCGGTTTTACAATATTTTCAATATGGTAAATTGGGTAAGAAACACGTGCATTTTCTGTTTTACTCGCATCATCGTAGTCAACACTGTTATTGTCATCGATCACGACATTCTCTAATAGCGCATCGCGTTTAATAGCACCATAGATGTCGGGCTCTGCTTCTGCACTTAAGCGAATTGTTTTGGCGTAACAACCGCCTTCAAAGTTGAATACGCCATCATCATCCCAACCATGTTCATCATCACCAATTAGTTGGCGTTTAGAATCTGTTGAAAGTGTGGTTTTTCCGGTTCCTGATAGACCAAAAAAGATCGCCGTATCACCTGCTTCTCCGATATTTGCAGAGCAATGCATTGAAGCCATGCCATTAAGCGGTAACAGGTAATTCATTACAGAGAATAGCCCTTTTTTCATTTCGCCGCCGTACCATGTTCCACCGATCACTTGTATTTTTTCGGTTAGATTGAAAGCGACAAAATTTTCGGAATTTAAGCCATGTGATTGCCATTCTGGATTGGTCGTTTTTGAGCCATTCATAACCACAAAATCAGGTTCAAAATCGATAAGTTCTTCACTCGTTGGACGAATGAACATATTGGTTACAAAGTGAGCCTGCCAAGCCACTTCCATAATAAAACGTACTTTTAAACGAGAGTTTGCATTCGCTCCACAAAAAGCATCAACAACAAATAAACGTCTATTAGACAGGTCTTCAGTCACTATTTTCTTTAAATAATCCCACGTAGGTT
>JBALXF010000225.1:0-5643 GCA_036961085.1 Psychromonas sp. | reverse complement strand
GAAGATAACCAAAAATGGTAATAACGAACTCAGAGCGTTACTCATTCATGGAGCAAGATCTGTTTATAAATATACGCCAGAACGAACGGATGCACTCAGCCGATGGTTTAATGCGCTTGCATTAAGAAGCGGCAAAACAAAAGCAATTGTTGCTCTAGCCAATAAATTAACTCGAATTGCTTGGGTAATCGTTACGACGAATGATGAATTTAAAGCAAATTGTGCATTTAAAACTGCATAATTAATCAATAGAAACATTAAGTAATAAAAGTTTACACCCTAGTTTAAGTTTGCAATGCTTGATGAAAAACGGTCAACCGTTCCTGTAAAAACCTGCTTTGGGGCTTGGCATTTAAGATGTCGACTTTGTGATTAGGAGACAGGACTCGGATTACATCATGGCGCAGGTTATTGATAACCTACTGAGACGTCGGATATATGACAGCAGACTGTTATCCTCATTAAAACTTGCAATAACCGGGGCGTCCATATATGCCCCTTTGCGAGCCAGAAAGCTAACTCGCAACCGCCCCAAAGCAATTTAGAAACTTATAAATACGTAGCCAGTTTGACTTTGCCCGTTCAATATACGTTTAAGGTAGTCTGGCCGTTTCATACACTTAAGGTAAACGGGCATAAAAATGAGCTTTATAGAAATAAAATTAAGGCGTTTATCTCAATATTCATTATTACTACAAAGACGATCATTTCTTAAATACAGACACAATATATGAAAATTGTTTTAATATGTAAGCGAATTTTTAACTGAAGGATTACTGCAACGAAAATCACTTTGAGAGCGTAACTTCTCAACTATTAACTCTTGAGAAACGGCTTCGATACCGGCTTTGATAAAGGAGGTTAATTGATATTCAGGGTAATTATTGATCATTAATTGCTCGAACAATTGCTTTTGTGCATCATTTAAAAATTGGTTATCCCCAATCATTGTCCAAAGATTAGATCTATAATGACCAATGTACTCAATTTGTGTCTGGACTAGTTGATGTGTATTACCTGGAGCACCATGACCGGTAAACAGCTGTTTAACATCAGCTAGCTCCGCTAATAACTTCTGCAATGCCTTCAGCCATTGTGCACTATTGCCATCACTCATAAATCCGTGCATGTTGTTGAAAACTACATCTCCAACGAAAACAACCGATTGATTTACTCCCAACGTAAAAAATAAGTCACTGCTAGATTCTGCCGCATCAAGATCTCTGAAACGATAACTTAGCCCATCAAGACTGACTACTTCACCATCTTTAACTAATTGGTTCGGTAGTATTTTATGCTCGGGCCAATCTTGACCAAAATATGGTTTCCACTTAACTTCTTTTGAATCAACGGTATCTTGGATGCAGTCCCTTACTCCCTTGGTGCTAATAATTGGGATTTCATTAAAACCAGTCATAATAATATTGGTGCCATTATAATGATCAGGGTGCCCGTGAGTAATAATCACCGCGATTAAAGGCTTATTAATACTATCTATGTGTTGTCGTAACAATATGGCATCAGAATTAATCATCATAGTGTCAACAACAACGATGGCATTTTTCGTTTCTATAATATAAGCGTTAGTAAAAAAGGTACGCTCATTTGATGTAAGCATATGAATAACATACCCTTCGTCATCATATGCGTGGCGCCTATATTTCAATTTTCTTTTCAGTTTAATGACACTCTTTAATTTTCCATTATTCATATTTATTTGTGCCTTCTTTACAAAAAACATTTAATAACAAAAACCTATAAGTTAGCTTAACTATTCCCAAAAGTTAACTAAGGTCTAAATAAATCTAAACATAAATCAATTTCATTTCCTAACCAATAAGCATACTCAGTATGATCTTGCAGGTTGTCACCTGTTAACGCATGCACTAATACACTTAACCCCAGACGGTTATCTTCAAGCCACGGAATCAATTGCTCAAAATCATTTGATGAAAACGTTATTTGGCAGCTCCACTTAGGGTGAGGGCCTACCGCTTTTTGATGCACTCTCCCCACTTTCAAAGTAAATAAATCACCTGCTTTTGCACATAACTCTGTAGCAAACGCTAGCGTTTCTTGTTCAAAATAAACATGGGCATGGTAATTGTCATAAATATTAATCGGAGATTTTGGTGTGTTCATTTATTTATTTCCTTTTTAACATCAGCGGTGCATGAGGTTCAAATTAGTGCCTAACACTGCGCTAGAGGACTAAAGCTGTTGCTTAAAGCACTGTTTTAACTGCTTTTAACGGATAGTGAAATCAGTGGGAATCATTCATTTAAAGTACATCATGTGACTGAAATTAGTTCTACAAGCATCATTTAAATACATTCAATGAGTTTATGCGCGTGTGCTAAAGTTTTCGATTCATCTCGACCAAGACCACTACTATCAATAAATGTAACATCGGTAATGCCAATAAACCCTAAGATATGTTTTATATAATCGGAAATGAAATCAATTTCACTGCCTAATTTAGTGCCTCCAGAAGCTATAATAATATAGGCCTTTTTATTATTCACTAAACCAATAGGCCCATCATCACCGTATCGAAAGGTTAATTTAGATCTAACAACTTGATCAATCCATGCCTTAAAAGCGGCTGGCACACCAAAATTGTAAATAGGAAGACCAATAACAATGAGGTCAGCATTATTTAGTTCATCAACTAAGATATCTGACGTTGCTAAGTAGTTATGCTGCTCTGCAGCGCGATCATCAACGGCAGTAAAATTAGCTTTGATCCAGTTTTCATCAATTAACGGAATACCATCAGCCAAGTCCCTAATAGTTACTTCGCTATTTTGTTCGCTAGTAAGTTGTTCAATTAACTTATCAGCTAAACCTCGGCTATAAGAGCCAGTTTTTCTCATGCTTGCGTCAAGTCTTAAAATATTTTTAGCCATGTTTCCCCCAAGTCTAATATTGATAACATGTTATATAATATATACCCAAACTACTTCAATCTTCATATTGAAGTAGTTTGGGTATAAACACCTAGCGTTTAATGTAAATAAACGAAGTAGGTGTTTACATTGAATACATTGATTACATTAAGATAAAAGCGGGTTTATATTCATGCCGCCATCAATATTATATTCTCCGCCTGTAATAAATGAAGCATCATCGGACGCCAAGAAAGTAACGAGTTTTGCAATATCTTCTGGTTGTCCAAAGCGTTTTAATGGAATTCTATTTTGCATCGCTCCCGCAAACTCATTTAACTGATCTTCCGGCATGCCTGTTTTACCAAAAATAGGGGTATATGTAGGACCAGGATTAACAGAATTCACGCGTATTTTTCTTGGCGCAAGTTCTGTAGAAGCCGTTCTTGTATATGAATTTAACGCCGCTTTAGAGGCTGCATAAATAGCCGTATTTGGCATACCTGTATATGCATTAATAGAGGAAAGATTAATAATAGAGCCGCCATCACTAATAATAGGTAAAAACTTTTCTGTGGTAAATACAGCGCCTTTGAAGTTAATGCCCATCTGAGTATCAAACATTTCCTCTGTATTTTGGCCTATTGGCGCTGGACTGAAAATACCCGCGTTAACAAATAATACATCGATCTTGCCAAACTCATTTTTTACTTGCTCTACAAGTTCATCAATAGCAGATAAATCAATAACATCAGCAACTATACCTTTAACACCTAATTCAGTCGCCGCAGTCGCCACCTTCTCAGCAGATCGACCCGTAATGATCACACTCGCGCCAGCATCTTTAAAATATTTTGCAGTTGCATAACCCATACCACTATTACCGCCCGTTACTACCGCAATTTTTCCAGTTAAATCATTCATTAGTGAATTTCCTTTATAATTAATAATATCAAAAAACAATCTGTACCGATCGTTCCAGTTGTTGACAATTTATACCGAACGGTTCACAATTGCAAGTGTAAATTTTATTTAATTTGGAAATGACTATGAAGGCAGGCCGCCATCGCAATTTTGATAAAGACAATGCACTTGAAAAAGCTATGCTGATATTTTGGAAGAATGGATATCCCGGCACCTCGTTAACTGATCTAACCAATGCAATGGGCATTAATAAATCCAGCCTTTATGCTGCTTTTGGTAATAAAGAGGAATTATTTAATCAAACTATTGAATTTTATTTAAATAAACATGGTGTAGTGCATTTAGCTGAGCTTTTTAAAACAGAACAAAGCCTAAAAGAACGAGTCAGAAACTACCTACTCTCTATTACTAAGATGTTAACAAACCCAGATTTACCTAAAGGCTGCTTAGTTTGTAATTCTACTTCAGAAATAGCGGGCCATTGCTTACCTGAGAATTCGGCAAAAAATATAAATGCCATAAATCAACAAACCATAGTTACGTTAACTGATTTTTTTGAAAAAGAGCAACAAGTAGGAAATTTGATTGAAGGGAATTTCCCCAATGCCATAGCGAATTATCTTTTAACACTGCAATTCGGTTTAGCTGTTTCTGCGAGAAATGGAAGTACAAGGGAGGATCTTAAAGGTATCGTAAACTTCTCTATCGATCAGTTTAATTTATAATCATTATATTTAGACAACAACTCTGATTAAGCGTTGTTTCAGACTAAACAACCGTCAAATTTTAAATCTATTATGCCTACTCGAGTATCAAAGTGATCATTGAGTAGGATAATTTCAGTTCATAAAAGCGACTGTTTTGTGGCATTAGTGAGCAATATTATTTCAGCTTTCTAACATAGAAAGCTAAGGTGCTAACGCCCAAAAGTTGGACAGCAACGCGTAATGTTGGCCAATATTACTAAGCCACAACAGCCTATCAGTTCGGGGCAGCTACATTGCCCTTTTTGTATACCCACCCTGTTCATTTTAAAAATTAAATAAATTAAGACCAAATGCTCGCTTAACATTATTTAACACTTGATTTGATTCTTGTTGAGATGTTTGGCTACCAATTCGAAGAATGTCTATCAACTGAGCTTTATCTGAGATGAATATTTCCCTACGTTCTCTAATAGGCTTCAATAAATCTTGTAAGCATTCCTCTAGAATCTTTTTGGTTGTCCCATCACCTAGGCCACCTTTTTGATATCTAGCCTTCAACTCATTGATATAAGCGGAGTCAGAGTGAAATGCATCTAAATAAGTAAAAACAACATTACCATTAATTTGACCTGGATCTTCTACATTTAAATGATTAGGGTCGGTATACATAGACTTTACTGCTTTCGATATGTCTTTTTCACTAGAATTCAAAAGAATACTGTTACCCATAGATTTAGACATTTTGCTTTTACCATCAGAACTCGGTAAACGAGGTACTTTACTTAATAATGGTTGACACTCCACTAGAATATTATCCTGTGCTATGTGATTTAACTTTCTAACGATCTCATTTGTCTGCTCAATCATTGGTAATTGATCATCACCAACAGGAATTAAGGTTGCTCTAAATGCGGTAATGTCTGCGGCTTGGCTAATCGGATATGTCAAAAAACCAGTGGGAATCGAACTACCGAATGATTTATTTGCTATTTCATTTTTTACAGTTGGATTTCTCTGTAATCTAGCAACAGAGACTAAGTTTGAGTAATACATTGTCAATTCAGACAGCGCGGGGATGGCCGACTGTAAACAAATAGTTGTTTTTAGAGGATCAATACCGACTG
>JBALXF010000224.1:0-5655 GCA_036961085.1 Psychromonas sp. | reverse complement strand
CTTAGAAATACTTAAACCGACTGCTATTCCTATAATAGCGCTGATAATTAAGCCGAGTTTATTAGGTAAATGTGCAAAATATAGCGAGCTTAGTCCGGCACTAATAATCGCGCTGATCATCGCCTTTGAATTCATGTAGGGGACCAACATGCCGATAAAGGTTACTGACATAGCGAATTCCAATCCCCAGTCACTAATGTTAGGCATTAAATTTCCCAATATTAAACCTAATATTGTGAATAATACCCAATTGAAGTAAAAGCAACTCATCGAGCCAAGATAAAAATAATGTGCATAAGTTTTATCTTTGTTTAAGTAGCGTTGACTAACATTAGCAAAGGTTTCATCAGTTAAACCAAAAGCGAGTACGCTGCGAAGTGCTAAGGGTAAATGTTTTACATGCTCGACAAGTGCGGTTGCATAAAGTAAGTGGCGTAAATTGACCACAAAGGTGGTAAATAAAATAACTTGTAAGGGAGCTTGTACTGCTAATAAAGCTAATACAATAAATTGTGCAGAGCCGGCAAAAACAAATACCGACATTGCAATCGTTGCTGTTGCCGATAAGCCGCTACTTGGAGCCAGTGTGCCAAATAAAATAGCGAATGGAATGGCACCAACTATCAATGGAAGTGATGCTTTAACCCCATTTATAAATTCGGATTTTTTAGCTGATTTTTTAATATTATCCATCCTTGAATATGTGCGCAGAGTTTGTAAAAGGTAAAATATCAAGCTAAAGCATGAAAGTCGTCACAATAATAACCAGGCATAATTAATAAAGTGCGAATTTGAACATCAATTTAGCCACTTTCCCCACACCAAGCGACATGCTATATTAATCGCCATTTTTCTAATTAATGTGTAGTTTTTTTGTTCATTTTTGAAAACTACCACACAGATACTTAACATGGAATAACTCATGACTAAATCGACCTCTGAAATTCGCCAGGGATTTCTGGACTTCTTCGCTAAGAACGGACACCAGAGTGTAAGCAGTAGCTCACTTGTACCTGATAATGATCCGACTCTTTTGTTTACTAATGCCGGAATGAATCAATTTAAAGACACATTCTTAGGGACAGAACAAAGATCTTATTCACGTGCCACATCCAGTCAGCGTTGTGTGCGTGCTGGTGGTAAACATAATGATTTAGATAATGTTGGTTATACCGCTCGTCACCATACATTTTTTGAAATGCTAGGTAACTTTAGTTTTGGTGATTATTCTAAAAAAGAAGCGATTGATTTTGCTTGGAATTATTTAACTAGTGAACTGAAACTATCAAAAGAAAAACTATGGGTAACAGTATTTGATAAAGATCCTGAAGCCGAAAAGATCTGGTTAGAAGATATTGGTGTGGATCCTGCTCGTTTATCACGTATTGGTGAAAAAGATAACTTCTGGTCAATGGGTGATACGGGACCTTGTGGACCTTGTACTGAAATTTTCTATGATCATGGTGAGCATATCTGGGGTGGTCCTCCAGGAACACCAGAAGAAGATGGTGATCGTTATATCGAGATCTGGAATTTAGTATTCATGCAGTATAACCGTCATGCTGATGGCACCATGGAAGAGTTACCTAAACCTTCTGTTGATACTGGCATGGGATTAGAGCGTATTTCAGCTATTTTACAAAATGGCCACTCTAATTACGATATAGATATATTCCAAGC
The DNA here is from genome assembly GCA_036961085.1 of Psychromonas sp. Classification (GTDB taxonomy): domain Bacteria; phylum Pseudomonadota; class Gammaproteobacteria; order Enterobacterales; family Psychromonadaceae; genus Psychromonas. Next base: position 3,975 of record JBALXF010000224.1, on the reverse strand, counting down.
ATTGATCAAAAAAGTAGCGGATGTTACTGGCGCACAAGATTTAGATGATAAATCACTACGTGTAGTTGCGGATCATATCCGTTCATGTGGTTTCCTTATCTGTGATGGTGTTATGCCATCAAATGAAGGTCGTGGTTATGTGTTACGTCGAATTATTCGTCGTGCAGTTCGTCATGGACATAAATTAGGCGCAAAAAAAGTCTTTTTCTTTAAAATCTATGAAGAACTAATTAAGCAAATGGGTGACTTTTACCCTGAACTATTACAACAGCGCTTGTTTGTAGAAAAAATATTACGCTTAGAAGAAGAGCAGTTTGCAAAAACGCTAGATCGTGGTTTACAAATTTTAGATAACGAATTAGATAAACTTAACACTAAGGTTATCCCGGGTGATCTGGTTTTCAAACTTTATGATACCTACGGTTTCCCTGCTGATTTAACTGCTGATATTGCGCGTGAACGTGAGTTCACAATCGATCAACCTGGATTTGATAGTGCTATGGCAGAGCAACGTGCTCGTGCTCAACAAGCAAATAATTTTGGAACAGATTACAACGATATTCTAAAAATTGATCAAACCACTGAATTCTGTGGTTATGAAACATTAGAACAATCAGCACCGGTTATGAAAATGATTAAAGATGGTGCTTTCGTTGAAACTTTAAATGCAGGTGATAACGGACAAGTTGTTTTAGCAACTACACCTTTTTATGCTGAATCTGGTGGTCAATCAGGTGATGCTGGTGAACTGCACTTCGAAGGCGGATTATTTATTGTTACTGATACCAAAAAATCGGGTAATGCATTTTTACACATAGGCTACCTGAGTAACGGTAAGTTAGACGTTAATACTGTGGTTGCAGCTAAAGTTGATCAAGAGCGACGTAAGTCGATTGCATTACACCATTCTGCAACACATCTATTACATGCGGCATTACGCCAAACGCTTGGTGAACACGTTACACAGAAGGGCTCATTAGTAGATGCAGAAAAATTACGTTTTGATTTTTCTCACTTTGAAGCGCTATCCATAGGAACAATGCGCCAAGTCATGTTTTTAGTGAACAAAGCCATCCAAAACAATTTTGAAGTGGTTACTAAGTTAATGGACATTGAGGAAGCTAAAACTTCTGGCGCAATGGCATTATTTGGTGAAAAGTACGACGAAATGGTGCGTGTAGTGCAAATGGGTGACTTCTCTATCGAACTTTGTGGTGGTACGCATACAAGTCGCACGGGTAATATGGGATTATTTGTTATCCGTTCTGAAGGTGGTATTGCTGCAGGTGTGCGACGTATTGAGGCGTCCGTTGGCGAAGCTGCTTTACGAGTGATGCAAAACATGACGGAAAGTATTGAAAAAGCGTGTTCAATCGTTAAAGGCGATCAATTCTCATTAGGTGAAAAAATTGTTGAAGCATTTGACCGCGCTAAAGCATTAGAAAAAGAAGTTGCACAATTAAAAGCTAAGATTGCTAGTGCAGCAGGAGCAAACTTAACAGGTAGTGCGATTGAGATTAATGGCGTAAAAGTTGTTATTGCAAATCTTGAAGGTGTTGATCCTAAATCATTACGCGATAGTGTTGATGAGATGAAGAATAAATTGCAATCAGGGATCGTCGTTTTAGCTACTGCAGTAGGTGATGATAAAGTTAGCTTAATTGCAGGCGTTACTAAGGACTTAATTAAAAAAGTTAAAGCGGGTGAATTAGTTAACTTAGTTGCAGCTCCTGTAGGTGGTAAGGGCGGTGGTCGTCCCGATATGGCAATGGCGGGGGGCAATAAACCTGCAGCTATAGCAGAAGCTCTGGCGTTAGTAGAGCCTTGGTTAGCTGAGCGTCTATAAGGAAATGCTATTAAGCTACAGGAGTCTGTAGCTTAATATTCATGTCGTTTGAATATATAAAGGAATAAAAATGGCATTAATAGTCCAAAAATTTGGTGGAACATCCGTCGGTAATGTTGAGCGAATAAAAATCGTAGCCGAAAAAGTTAAAGCGACAAAAGATGCAGGCGATGATGTTGTTGTGGTTTTATCTGCAATGTCAGGTGAAACCAACCGTATGATTGCGCTTGCTAAAGAATTACATGTCACGCCAAGCCCTCGTGAAATGGATGTATTACTAACCACGGGTGAGCAAACGACTATTGCTTTGTTATCAATGGCATTACATAGCTTAGGCGTTAATGCTATTTCGTTAACCGGCGATCAAGTTCGTCTTAAAACTGATGCCCGCCATAGTAAAGCCCGTATCCTAGATGTTGAAACAGATAATATTAAGTCTCATTTAAAACTAGGACGTGTTGTGGTTGTCGCTGGTTTCCAGGGGCGTAGTCAAGATAACAACATTACTACATTAGGCCGTGGTGGTTCTGATACATCTGCAGTGGCTATTGCAGCTGCTTTAAAAGCAGATGAGTGCCAGATCTTTACCGATGTTGATGGTGTATACACTACTGACCCACGTGTAGAGCCTAATGCCCGTCGTTTAAACAGCATTACTTTTGAAGAGATGCTGGAAATGTCCAGTTTAGGCGCAAAAGTGTTACAAATTCGCGCAGTTGAGTTTGCTGGTAAATACAATGTCCCACTACGTGTATTATCAAGTTTTAAAGATGGTGGTGGCACATTAATTAGTTATGAGGAAAATAAAATGGAATCTCCTGTAATCTCTGGTATTGCATTCAACCGTGATGAAGCGCGTTTTACGCTAGCAGGTATACCAGACCAACCTACGGTAGCAGCTCAAATCCTAGCACCAATTGGTGATGCAAATATCGATATCGATATGATAGTGCAAAATACTGTTGGCGAAGGAAGAACTGATTTTACTTTTACAGTACCTCGCGACGATTATGAACAAGCTAAAGAGCTTCTAGATAAAGTTGGAGCGTCATTACAAGCGAAGAGTGTGCAAGGTAATAACGAAATAGCTAAAGTCTCTGTCGTTGGCGTAGGCATGTGGAATCACCCCGGTGTTGCTACAACTATGTTTGAGACATTAGGAAGAGAAGGCATTAATATTCATCAAATCGCGACATCGGAAATTAAAATATCTGTATTGGTTGATGATAAATATCTTGAACTTGCTGTGCGTGCATTACATAAAGCTTTTGATCTCGCGACAGATCCAACTGAAGAAAAATAATTTAAGATATTTAACCTATTAAAAATAGGTATTTTATGATGCTTGGTCCATAATTAACGCGTTACTACATAATAGCCTCAGTAATTATGGATCTTTAATTAATAACAGGAGCAGTTCATGCTAATTTTGACACGTCGAGTTGGTGAAACTCTGATGATTGGTGATAACGTAACAGTTACGGTATTAGGCGTAAAAGGGAATCAAGTACGTATCGGGGTCAACGCACCTAAAGACGTATCAGTTCACCGCGAAGAAATTTATATGCGTATTCAGTCAGAAAAGAATACAGCAGAATAAAATTGAATCACTTTAAAGAGCCGCAAGGCTCTTTTTTTTGATCTATAAGTAGAGCTATTTCACGCTTTAAGCCACCAAAAGTAACAAATGTTTGAAAAAGTAAGCATGTTTTGCTTAGTAAGTGAGCAAACAAAATTTTCTTGTTAAAAAGTGTTTGACTTGTTTTCAGAAGACAGTAATATGTGCGCCAACAAGACGACGGAGGGGTGGCCGAGTGGCCGAAGGCGCTCCCCTGCTAAGGGAGTAACGGGTTTATAGCCTGTTCGAGGGTTCGAATCCCTCCTCCTCCGCCATTCTTGTAGATTCTTAAAGCGGGTGTAGCTCAGCTGGATAGAGTACCTGGCTACGAACCAGGCGGTCAGGGGTTCGAATCCCTTCACCCGCACCATTTTCTTCTTAGCAGTTGAATGGTGAACACTTAAGAATTGAAATGAAAAACGAAAAGAATATCTGCGGGTGTAGCTCAGCTGGATAGAGTACCTGGCTACGAACCAGGCGGTCAGGGGTTCGAATCCCTTCACCCGCACCA
>JBALXF010000223.1:0-5667 GCA_036961085.1 Psychromonas sp. | reverse complement strand
CGACACGAGAAAAACGAGACTTATTAAGCACCACTCAAAAGCGCTTAACGGCTGCTGATAATGATTATGAGCAAGCACAAATTAACGCTGACAAGAAACAGAAAATTGTAATTTACAAAGTAGACTTGCCTAAAAGCAGCTTAGCTAAACGAGCTGAAAAATACGTAGGTTATGCACAAAAGGAAAGTGAAATTAGGCACATACCTGCAGCCTTGGTAATGGCTATTATGCATTCAGAATCGGCGTTTGACCCTTATGCGGTATCGTCAGTTCCCGCCTATGGTTTAATGCAAATAGTACCAAGAACCGCAGGGCATGATGTAAATAGATTAGAACGAAATATTGATAGGCCGATGACTAAAAAAGACCTGTTCATACCTGCAATTAATGTCGAGACCGGCACTGCCTATCTCAATATATTAGATAAACGCTACCTTAAAGCGATTACTGATGATCAGAGCCGTCTATATTGCACTATTGCTGCCTACAATACTGGCGCGGGTAATGTGGCGCGTGTTTTTAATCAAAATGGTTCGCGTAATATTAATAAAGCGGCAAAAGAGATTAATCGCTTAAGCCCAGAACAAGTCTATCAACGTTTATTAATACAACTGCCTTATGATGAAACTAAGCACTATTTAAAACGTGTCAATAAGCGCATCGCTTTATATGAAAGTAAAGTCTAGGATTGTTAATAAACTTAAGTGTTAGAGCAACAAAAAACAAAGCTATTTAATCTTAAATTCAAGTTCTTAAGTAGCCGCCCCTAAGCACATGTATTTTGCTTTATAGCAATATTACAAAGGAAGTAGTTAATGATTAAAAATATCTTAGTGGTTGGTGCCTCGGGTTATGTTGGCAGCCAATTAGTGCCATTACTTGCACAACAGGGGCATAATGTCACCGCTACAGGGCGAGACCTTAAGTTACTTGAAAAACGTCCTTGGAGTAACCTCGATAACATCAATTTGGTGCAGTTAGATTTGCACACTGACACGCATTTAGCGTCAGTTTTACAGGGAATTGATATTGTTTATTTTCTTGTTCATGGCATGAGTCATGGCCATGACTTTGTTAATTTTGAACTTGATATTGCTAAAAACTTTACTGAGAATTTAAAAAAAAGTCAGGTTAAGCAACTCATTTATTTAGGATCTTTACAGCCTAGTTCCGCACACTCTGAACATTTCATTGCGCGTAAAAAAACTGGCGATATTTTAAGAGCAAGTAATGTCATTGTGACCGAGTTAAGGGCTGGTATTATTGTGGGACCCGGTTCAGCGGCTTTTGAAGTGATGCGCGATTTTGTATTTCATTTACCCATTTTGATTACGCCTAAGTGGATGGATTCTCGCAACTCGCCGATTGCTTTAGAAAACCTGCTTTATTATCTGACAGAGCTGCTGAAGTTGTCTCCTGAGTCTCATAAAATAATGGATGTTGCTGGTCCTGAATTAATTACTTATAAAAAACAGATGCAAATAATTGCAGGTTTATCAGGTAAAAAAATACATATCATTTCATTGGCTATTTTGACGCCAAAGCTTGCTTCCTATTGGTTTAAAATAATTACCTCTGTACCTACTAATATTGCTAAAGCCCTAGTCGGTGGTTTGCAATATGATTTAAATGCTGATGGCAGAGTGCTGCAAGAATTAATCCCACAACCTTTACTTTCTTTTGAACAAGCCGTTGAGAAGACCCTAAAACAAGAGATTGATATTATTGATAGTGATATTTGGGGATTTGATGCAGATGCACTCGCGCGTTGGAAACCTGGATATGGCTACTATCCAAAGCAAGCTGGCTACACATTGAAAACAGATGTAAGTGCAGAAGCGCTATGGAAACAGATTCAATTAATCGGTACGGAAGAAGGCTATTTTTTTGCTAATATATTATGGCGAATTAGGGAGTGGATGGACCATGTAGTAGGAGGCGATGCCCTACAAAGGTATCGTAGTCACCCTGAAAAATTAGCCTTGGGTGATCGCATTGATTCCTGGAAAGTGATCGGCATAAAAGACAATGAAAGCTTATCTTTGTTATTAGGTATGAAAGCACCTGGTCTGGGACGATTAGAGTTCAATATTGAAGACAAAGGTGATCACCGAATATTAGATATTCGTGCTTGGTGGCACCCCGCAGGTTTTTCCGGCTTATTGTATTGGTTTGCAATGATGCCTCCACACTTATTTATCTTTGAAGGCATGGCAAAAGCGATTGCTAAAAAATGTAAAGCGAAACAATAAAGCCTGAGTTGATTATTGCTAACAGTTTCAATGTCATGTTTTGTTGTTGCCAATTATTAACAAAACCTGCATTTAAAATGCAGGTTACTGCTAAAGAAAATCGCTGTCATTAATGTTGTTGTGAATGTTATAAATTGGTTTTATTCAATCATAAATCCTACAATTATTTTGTCATTTCAGGGTGATTTTATCATTTCATATTTCCCCATGTTTTTTTACTATTTTACATATAAAAGTAATCTTCAAATCGTGACTTTTTTGAAAATTAAATAATCTAATATAAGTTAATTAACCACATTTTCTCTTTTCTCACTCTTCTCTGAATACCTTGATTACTGAATTGGTTTGCTTTTTGTATGGCATTTACCACTAATTTCGAACCAAAATAAATATATAATTTTTTCATTGTCACGGTAAAAAAAATAGGGCTAAATATATTTAGAAATGTATTAAATTCGTTAAATAAATTTGTTTTTTTAAACACTAAATATTCACAGGAGTTTCTTTTGCTGCCCACTATAATTACTAATATTGAATGCGTTATTACTAAGCCTGATCGACACAATTTAATCGTTGTTAAAGTTGAAACTAATAAAGGTATTACTGGTTATGGTTGTGCCACTTTTCAGCAACGACCACTAGCAGTAAAAACAATGGTTGATGAATATCTGAAACCTTTGGTGACCGGAAAAGATGCCAATAATATTGAAGATTTATGGCAGATGATGATGGTTAATGCATATTGGCGTAACGGTCCTGTTATCAATAATGCGATTTCGGGTATTGATATGGCGCTGTGGGATATCAAAGCCAAACTTGCAGGTATGCCTTTGTATCAACTATTTGGTGGGAAATCTAAAGATGCTATCCCTTCATACAGTCATGCGACCAGCGATACATTAGAAGGTTTATATCAGGAAGTAGACGAGCTATTAGAACAAGGATATAAGCATATTCGTTGTCAGCTTGGCTTTTATGGTGGTAACGCAGAAAATTTACATAGTACTAAGCAGCCGACAGACGGTGCGTATTATGACCAAGACCAATACATGGACAATACGCTTACTATGTTTAAGGCACTACGTGAAAAATATGGAAATACCTTCCATATTTTACATGATGTTCATGAGCGTTTATTTCCGCAACAAGCGATTCAATTTGCCAAAGAAGTTGAACAATTCAGACCTTATTTTATTGAAGATATTCTTCCGCCAGGACAAAGTGATTGGTTAGAAAATATTAGAAACCAGTCATCTGTAGCACTGGCAATGGGGGAGCTATTTAACAACCCCGCAGAATGGAAAGATCTAATTGTTAATCGCAGAATAGACTTTATTCGTTGTCATGTTTCTCAAATTGGTGGGATCACCCCCGCATTAAAACTAGGCCATCTTTGCCAAAGCTTTGGGGTACGAATTGCGTGGCATTGTCCACCGGATATGACGCCAATTGGGGCTGCAGTGAATACTCACCTGAATATTCATTTACATAATTCAGCGATTCAAGAATACGTTGCTTATCCTGAAAATACACAGGCAGTTTTTCCAAATTCTCCTAAGCCAGAAAATGGTTATCTATATGCGCTTGAAGGTGAAGGGATCGGGGTTGATTTTAATGTAGATGAAGCCATTAAACATCCTGTGATGTATCGACCTCATGAATGGACACAAAGCCGTCTTCCGAGCGGTGTGATCCATACACCTTAAAATATGAATGATTTATGGTGTAGGGTATTTTAAATAGTTTGTTGACGAAAAGATAAGTTATCCTGATTAAAAGGGATGATATAAGTGCATAAGTAATCAATATCGATAATATCACTCATTTCATAGATTTGGCCGCTCTGTAATATAGCTCTATTAACTATATTCATTGCGGCTGCTCCTTTTTTACAGCCCAATAACAGAGCCTGTTCTTTGTTAACATTTACAGCTTGATAATGCGTTAATGAATGCGAGATTAGACAGCCTTTGCTAAGTACATATTGCTGAATTGAACTTTCAATTATTTTTTGATTTAGGTCTGGGAAAAGAGACACTGGCATTTTAGAGTGTTCAATTTGTACCACTTTATCATCTATATAACGAAGTCGAGAAAATGCCCAAAGGAACTCATCATCCGAGATAGAGAAGATTTGCTGCTCATCTTTATCTGGTCGTCTTTTATGTAAACTCAATAAACTAAACTTGATTTGATGGAATTTTTTCTCTGTTATTGAGTTATAAACAAGTGGGTTATTACGTATATTTTTATTTATAAAATGCCCCGAACCTTGCACTATATATATTGCGCCAATGCTCTCAAGCTTTTCTAATGCCTTTCTTATGCTCGAACGTGAAACACCATAATCTTCAGCCAACACTCTTTCAGCCGGTAATTTGTCTGTTAATGGATCGGTGATCTGATAAATTTTACTTAACAGGTCCTGTGCAATAAATTCATATTTTTTCATTAACTATTACCTAGATGATCATCGAGATGACGATTGTAAATTCAAATTCTGAGCTATCAATATTAAAGCCCTTTCATTACCTTGTAAATCATCGTTAGCTCAGTTCTGATGATAGTTTCTAACTGATTTATTAGTTCATAATCTCAGAGACTATAGGCGCTTATCAAGTCCATTTTAGGGCTGATTTTAATTGGTACGTTATAGATGCGGATGTTAGAAACAAAAACAGACCAATCTAAAGATATCGGCTAAAGCAGGGAATATAGGCATTAAAGCGTGATAACGATCAACTTTTGTCGCGTTGGCATTTAGCTGTAAATCTATATTATCAAACTCAATTAATGTCTTACTATTCTATAAAGGGAAATTTGAAATGCAGATAGACCAACCAATTGGGACTTTTGAAGAAAGCGAGAAAAAGCCAGAGGCAAAACTTAGTATGTCCGAAAAAATAGATTTACTTATTCAGGGGCTAGGCGGTATTGAAAATATCAATGGCACAACCCATTGCATGACCAGACTAAGGTTTGATCTTAATGACGAATCACTTGCAGATGAAGCTAAGTTAAAAGCAGTGAAAGGTGTTCGAGGTGTAGTTCTTTCTGAGGGACAAACTCAGGTCATTATTGGTGTCGATGTTGAGAAGTGGTTTAATGCATTTCCAACAGCAGAGGGTGAAAATGAAGCGGATGCGGTTGCTAACGTTGCGAAAGGGAAAATATTCCAAGGTGTAATGCGTATTGTTGCCGGTATTTTTGGTCCGATCGTCCCTGCAATCGCGGGTGCCGGTATGTTAATGGGCATACTTTCAGGCTTAATCGCAACAGATGTTATATCTGAAACGTCAGACACAGTATTTTTCTTCCGTTCAATTTCAGTTGCGGTGTTCTTTTTCCTTCCTATGTTAGTGGCATTCTCGGCGGCTAAAATATTTAAAGTAAATGAATATGTTTCTTTAGCAAT
>JBALXF010000222.1:0-5670 GCA_036961085.1 Psychromonas sp. | reverse complement strand
GCAATGCGATTAAAAGAAGCGGCTTGAAACCTGATATTGGCTTTTTGACCACTGAGGCTTTGATCTTCATTAATGCTGCCATCAATCTTTAATCCTATATCGCCAGCATCCGCTTTTAGCAAGATGCTTCTACTCCCTCCTTGCTCTGGGATAATCTTTGCTTCAATATCAAATGGGCCATCAATTATTCCGGGCAGTCCGAGTAGTTGGTTAAAGTCTCCAATATCCGGGCCACCTGCGTTTAGTTGTAGCTCGATATCATCAAATTCTTGCAGTTCGGCAAACTCTCCATTCGCAACAACTTCAAACTCACCTAATATAGCAGCAAGATCTAGTTTCATTTTTTGTCCTACAGGTTGAAGTTCAAGATCCATTTTGAATAAACCTGTGGCAAACGGTTGCAGCCCAAGCGTCTCTGCCAAACGTTCAATATTTGGGGCATTAATATGTGCCGATACTGTCGGTCGACTTGGTTTTAATAAATCATCAATCACTGCAATCGCTTCAATTTGAAGATTACCGACAGCGGCACTCAGGTTAAAATCAATATCAGAATAATCGATGCTGTGATTTTCTGTAGAAGCGGTTGCATTCAAATTGATAGGAATTTGGTTGATATTTCCGTCGACAATAAACTGCAGGTCATACAGTTCATCAATTACCTGCTGTGCCTTATCGATAACCAGTACTATTTCCTGTTCTATATCAGGATTTTGATAAGATAAAAGCGAGTCAGTAATATTGATATGTATCGGCAAGATTGACAGACCAGGACTATTCTGAGCACCTTCAATTGGAGGAGGAATGACCTGATTAGGTTCCTGAGCCATAGCTTCTATTAAGGTCCAGTTATTTTCACCGGACTCATTCTGCTCTAAATTAACACGTAGCCCATCCAAAACTATCGATTCAAGCAAGATTGGGCCGCGGATAAGTGACCAAGTATTTACATTGATTTCTAACTGCTTAAAACTAACCAGAGATTGTGCATTTGACCAGTCTGTTGAGGCAAGACTGGCATTGACAGCACTAAATTTAATACTGCGACCAACAGTCAGATGAACTGGCCCCGCAATAGATAAATCTCGATTAAGCAAATCACTGACAAACACCTCAGCATGTCCCTTAAAGCGTCCAAAATCTAGGGTCAGTAAAAGCACGACAGCAACAACAAGTACTAGTAGCAAAAAACCAGAGGTATAACGCAAAAAGCGTACTAACATTTTCTCACCTTATTTAAAAATAGTTACTTAAAAAGTTCCAATAGTCAGCGTTAGCTAAATCCACAATACAATCCAATTTCTCCTGCCATAGTTAGACTATACATTTAAGTGGATTGCTAAATATAATGGTTAAATGCAGGGTAAATTTGTTATTTAAATACTGTGTTTCAGATGCAGTAATAATATAAAGTGAGTATAGTTAAAATGTCAGTTTAGAGGGGGCTAATAGGTTTATATTTTTCGTAACATTGCAGTGACAAAAATAATAGCAGCGGTTTAGATTGTCTCAAAATGGTGCGTAAGAGCCTTAATATTCGCCCAAAATAGTGCAAATAAATCTACTTTAAAATAAATCCCCTTATATATCTTAGCCTTATGAATTGGCTCGAAATTTGAATGATTGTTTACTTATAGATTCGTGATTTCTTTTAAAGTAGATAATTAGGGGTGATAAAATGCAAGATACGTTGACCTTAGTACTAGCAGGAGGAATGGGCTCACGCTTGTCGCCTCTGACTGATAATAGAGCAAAACCGGCTGTTCCTTTTGGTGGTAAATATCGAATTATTGACTTTACTTTAACCAATTGCCTGCACTCTGGTCTTAGGCGTATCCTGATACTCACCCAATATAAGTCCCATTCACTACAAAAGCATCTGCGTGATGGTTGGTCTGTGTTTAACCCTGAGTTAGGTGAATATATTACCGCTGTCCCACCACAAATGCGTAATGGGGATAAATGGTATAGCGGCACAGCAGATGCGATTTATCAAAACTTATGGTTATTAGCACGCAGTGAAGCAAAATATGTTGCGGTACTCTCTGGCGATCACATATACCGAATGGATTATGCCCCAATGTTACAATTCCATAAGGAAAGTAACGCAGACTTAACCATCGCTTGTATGGAAGTTGCGATTGAAGAAGCCAAGGATTTTGGTGTAACAGAAGTCGATCAAAACAATCGAATTATCGCATTTTCGGAAAAACCATCACAACCAAGCCCCCTACCAAACGATCCTGAAAAAAGTCTCGCTTCAATGGGGATCTATATTTTCACTACAGATGCCTTAATTGAGGCATTAGAAACAGATGCGCAAGATGCAACTTCGAGCAATGATTTTGGCAAAGATATTATCCCTAAACTGATTAATAAAGAGAAAGTATATTCGCACAAATTTGGTGGCTGTGCGGGACGCGTAAGTAAGGATGCTTACTGGCGCGATGTCGGTACTATCGACTCTTTCTATCAAGCCAATATGAATCTGTTAGAGCCAGTCCCACCTATGGATTTATATCAAAGTGATTGGGCGATTAGAACCTATGAACGACAACTACCACCAGCAAGAACCACTTCTTCTGCGACCAGTAATGAAGGTGTCTTAGTCAACTCTCTTATTTCTAATGGCGTTATCAATTCAGGTGGCTCAGTTCAAAATTCGGTATTGTCGTCAAACGTCAGAGTCAACGATGGTGCAATAATTACAGGCAGCATATTATTCGATCATGTTGAAATAGGAGAAAACTGCCAACTTAGAAACTGTATTATCGACAAGCACGTTAGCATTCCTGCAGGACAGAAAATTGGGTTCGATAAAGTCGAAGATGCAAAACACTTCAAAATCTCAGCGGGTGGAATTGTTGTTGTCCCAGAATCATACCTATTTGAGTGATTGAAGGATCGCTGATCAAAAATATATTAACGTCGACATCGGTGGTACTTCGAATACTTTCAGCATTGTGAATTAAAGTAAATGATATTGATATTGAAAATATACTTGAGATATGTCACTAATAATTCGCAATAAGTTGAAACTGCCTAATAATAGATTGATGTTTTTCAGCGAGCATTCCCGGCTGAACAGGAGGGATCCGCTTCTGGTCAACTTCCTGATTATTTTTAATAAACTGAGAAGAAAACTGTTCCGCTAATTCATGTTTACGAGTCTGTTGAGAAAGATCTGCAATGTCTGCAATATCAATAGTCGGGTCAAAACGGTGAAATCCTCGATAACTAAAGTGTTTATCAACATGAGAGTCACTAAGGTAAACAAGTTCCTGCATTAACGCACGGCTAATGGTATTTAACGATAAATTTTCAACTTGCAGATACAGTGTTTGATTCTGTGTTTCAGGCAGTGTGCTGGATTTTGTGTGTTGAACTTCAATATCAAGTAACCATAATCCATTATTACGTCGCTCGATTATATTTAAAGCTAACCTACTGTTGTCATAACAAATTTCACTCAACACATTAGTAACTTGTTGTTTTGCTTCAATGTGCACAGGGGTAGTATTTTTATACTGTTGCTTTTGATATTGCTCTGCCATTAACGGTAAATCAATATGTGTATTAAAAGGTGTGGTGATACTATCACTCAGAAATAATTTAAACAGTTCACGTACTTCATGTTCTCGCGACTTTTTAAGTGCTAAAAATACACTTTGTATAATTTCCGAAGTGGGTAATTCAGGCTCGACACGCCATTTACGCCCAAATAATAACTTCAAATCTCCGAGAGCAGCGTGCTTTTGATAATTATCATGACCAAGGACCCCGACTTGAATATAAATACCACCGTCTTCTTGTGCAGCAAACACAAAATAACGCGGGTCATATTCAATATCACAAATAAGGGCTTCAACACTCTCCAAAGTATGTTCATAACTGAGGTAATGCTGTGGGATACAAAATGTACCATTGCTTAACTGCACCTTTGGAGCTTCCGGGATGAGATTTTCACCCAAGCGTAACAGGACTTCATTATCCATTAGACTACCCTTATCTCGACTTTATAATTATTACGAAGACTGGAGCAATAAGGTTCAATTAGGTGTTAAAAAATTTAGATTATTAAAATCAGTTGTTAATGAGGGTTTTAATAAAACTTGATTGTGCAATGGAGATAGGAAATATCAATAGGATCTGATTTTAAAAAACAGAAATCATACGAAGGGAAACAAAGTGAAGGCACGACTATATAATAAATTTTTAATGTTACTTTTATTGTTGAAACTCGCTTAATGAAAAAGCCTCAACATGAGTTGAGGCTTTGTATTCAGCAGCTATTCTTTACTTTCTTGAAGTTTAGCTTTAGCAGCTTCCACTTTAGAAAAATCTAAATTTAGCTCTTCAACGGCTTGTTTGATTAAATCAGGATTGCTCATCACCATCATCATCATAGGTTGTAATTTTTCTGCAGGAATACCTAGAGTTTGGATAATGCTCATTGCTGCTAACGGATTTTCTGTTAAGGCTTGAAATACTTCTACAATTTTTTCATCAGTTACATTGTGATCTTTAAGGGTCTGAATAATTGGATTCATTTTAAATACTCGTTAGGATTGATGTGGCACAATCTACCTTATTATCACTGCGATTACGATATTCCCCCCAATATTTTGATATAAACTGCCTTCAAAACCAGATAGCCGAGTCATAAAAACAGTCGTTTTATAATATAACCATAAGCTTTTCACTCTATATTTAGTAATATATTTAAACGAAAATACATACGGAATACTTATATGTAATATACCAATTATTGATGTATTTATTTTTAATTAAGTGAGTATAGTCACGGCAAGTGCAACATAATTAGTATTTACGTCATAATTTTCGGTTAACCCAAGCAAAATGAACTTAAATAATTAATTTCTAGCGATCGCTTCCGTACATAAATCACTCACAATTTAAAGATGAAAAATTGATAATGTGATCTCTGTTGCAAACAGTCGACTTTTGATGCACTAAAAAAATATAAGCATTGTTTAAAGAATCAATTTAAATAATGCTGCAAGTGAATATAACATTCTAAAAAGAAAAGATTTTATGTCTGATTTTACATACAAAAATCTGCAATTATACATTTCTAAATTATACTGTTTATAAATTCGCTAAAAAATTAATTTTTCAGAGAATTACTTACACATTATTTTCAAGGACTTACAAACTATGAAACGTAACTATTTTAAGACTAGTTGCTTGCTTTCTTGCATAATTTTTCTTGCAGCATGCCAGGACAACACAAGTGTAGAAAAATCAGGCCCTAGCTACCCCCGCCCAGTAAAAGTGGCACAAATAGAGATCAATGGAGAAGAACAAATACGTTTTATTCCCGGTGAAGTTCAAGCCTCAGATCAAGCTATTTTATCATTTCGAGTTCCAGGTGAAATAAGCGAAATATTGGTCCGTCCAGGGCATAAAGTAAAAGCGGGTGACCTCCTTGCAACATTAGACCCTTCTGCTTATGAACAATTATTAGAGGTAAGCAAAGCAGAGTTTGAACTAAGCAAAGCTTTATATGACCGTGCCGCACAGTTGGTTGAGAAGGGATTTGTTTCTAGGAATGATTTTGATAAAGCTAAATCAGACCTTGCAACGGCTCAAGCAGCATTAGATAAAGCAAGTAATGATGTAGGTTACACCAAGTTAATCGCTCCTTAT
>JBALXF010000221.1:0-5670 GCA_036961085.1 Psychromonas sp. | reverse complement strand
GTTAGTTTCGCACAACAAAATTATGTGGGTAATGAAAGCTGTAATGATTGCCATCAAACTGAGGTGGAGAATTGGAAGCAATCACACCATGCTAATTCGATGTTGGCTGCCACTGACAAAAGTGTTCTTGGCGATTTTAATAATGCCCGTTATGAGTCGAAAGATGGTTGGACTGTGTTTAATAAAGATAAAGACGGTTACTACATAGAAACGGGTCAAACAGGTGAAACTGGTAAACGCTATGCGGTGCCTTATGTTTTTGCCTATAAACCGTTACAACAAATTTTGGTCGATATTGGTAAAGGTCGCTTACAAGCTTATGCCGTCGCGTGGGATTCTCGTGATAAAAATGAGGGAGGGCAACGTTGGTATAACCTTTATGAAGAAACACACACGCCAGATAGTCCTTTCAATTGGAAAGGTCAGTTTAATAATTGGAATGCGCGTTGTGCGGAATGTCACTCTACGGATCTAAAGCGTGGGTATAACGTAGAGAAAGACACCTATAAGACCACTTTTAGTGAAGTGAACGTCAGTTGTGAAGCATGCCACGGCCCCGCAGAAAAGCATATTAACCTCAGTGAGCAACAACAAAAATCACTGCCTAATTCTGGTTTTGAACGTAAGCAGGTTAAAAAAGCCAATTGGGTATACCAAGATGGAAAAAGCAATGCCGCACTATGGGAAAGTGAACCTATTTCAATTGATCATGGTCAGCCAGATCAATGTGCATCTTGTCATAGTCGCCGTTTATCTTTAACCGATGCTAACGATCCTGGCGATTTTAGCGAACACTATATTCCACGTTTAGCGTTACCAGAGTTATACCATATTGATGGTCAAATCCTTGATGAAGTTTATGTGTATGGCTCATTTAGCCAAAGCAAGATGGCTGCTGCTGGCGTGACCTGTAGTAACTGCCATGATGCTCATTCCGGTAAAGTATTAACCTTAGATAATAACCTATGCTCGCAATGTCATATGCCAACAGAGTTTGATACACCGGAACACACATTGCATGAATCGGGCTCAGAAGGGGCGCTATGTATTGATTGTCATATGCCATCAAATCGCTATATGGGTGTTGATGATCGTCGTGATCATGCTTACCGTATTCCAAATCCTTGGGTCAGTGAAAAATTAGGCACTCCAGATGTTTGTTTAGATTGCCATGAAGATAAAGATAGTAAATGGTCGCAGCAACAACTTGAGAGTAAAAAACAGAAAGTATTTGGAAATTACGATGATATTGGTAGTGCATTACTATTAAATGCACAAAATCCAGTACAAGGGCAAGCTAATATCGCCAAGTTAGTGCTTGATGAAACTCAACCACCGATGCGTCGTGCTGTTTTACTCGGGCATTTAGACATGTCTAAAATGGAAAATATGCAGATTCTAAATGAAGCTGCTAATTCATCAGAAAGCTTGGTTAAGTTAGGTGTTATATCTGTGTTAGAGCGTTCATCACAGCAATTACAGTTACAAGTTGGCTTTGGGGTGTTATATGACGAGAATAAAAATGTACGTCTGCAAGCGATTAAATTACTGGCGCCTGCATTCCGTCGTCAATTACCAGAAAAAGCACAAAAACCAATGCAAGACGCTTTATTAGAAGCGGTAACGACTTACCAAAAACAACAAGATCTATTATCTGCACAAATTGCATTAGCAGATTTAGCTTACAAAGTCGGAGATCTTGAACAAGCTCAGCTTCAATACCTTAATGCGGTGCGCATTCAACCAAGTTTTTTACCAAGTAAGCTAAACTTAGCCAGTGTTTATCGTGAAACTAATCAACTGGATAAAGCACGAGTTCTATTAGAAGAGATATTAGTAGTAGAGCCTAAGCATGCTATGGCATTACATAATTTGGGCTTGGTATATGTTGTGAAGCGTGACTGGGATAGGGCACTCACCGCGTTATTGAAAGCGAAACAATTGCAGCCTGATAATGCACGTTTCTCTTTTGTTTATGTGCTTGGTTTAGAAGCCAGTGGCGATATCGAAGGTGCAATGCAACAAATTGATTTATTAGAAATACGAACACCTGGCGACCCTGCATTAAAAGAGTTACGCAAGAGACTGAATAGCAAATGATCTGATCGACATTACCTTAACCGTGTTTAAGTAACAGCCATTGAAAATAACGACTAATTAAAATAGATAGGAGTAGAGATGTATTTTACTAATAGTTTTAAAAAGACAAGCATCGTTATTGCTTTTGCGTTAGCTACCACTACCTCTGCTAGTGTCGTGGCTAAACAAGACAAACAACCTAAATTAGTTTTGCAAATTACAGTGGATGCATTACGCGGTGACTTTCCTACTCGATTTTTAGATAAGATGGGCGAAGGTGGTTTCAAATACTTGTTAGACGAAGGAGTTGTTTATAGTAACGCGCATTATCAACATGCGAATACAGAGACTATAGTAGGTCATAGTTCCTTGGCGACGGGCGCTACACCATCGGTTCATGGCATGGTCGGTAATGTTTGGTTTGACCGTAAATTAGGGCGTGTTGTTTATAATATTGAAGATGAAAATTATCATTTACTTGGTCAAGGTGGTGTCGATAAAAGCACCGAAATAGACTCCACACAAAAGGCAGCTAAAGGTGATGGACGTTCTCCATTACCCTTGTTATCAAGTACCTTAAGTGATGAAATAAGCACAGCATATAACGGTAAGTCAAAAGTATTTGGTGTGTCAGTAAAAGACCGCGCAGCTGTTTCTTTAGCAGGACAGTACGGCAAAGCATTTTGGTTTTCAAAATCTACCAATCAATTTGTGACCAGTGATTATTATTATAAAACCTACCCTGATTGGGTAAATCAGTGGAATCAATTAAACAAAGCAGATAAATACGCTCAACAAAATTGGTCATTAATGCTGGCTGAGAATAAATATTTATTCGCAGATGAGAAAAATGTTGATTACAAGACCGACTTAGCTGGGTTTGGGCAACGTTTTCCCCATCCTTATAATGAGGAGTCAGGAAAGTATTTTGGTACATTGTTAACCCTGAGTCCCGCCGGAGATGAGTTAACGTTAGACTTTGCTAAACAGCTAATGGTTAACGAGAAAATTGGTCAAAATAGTGTGCCTGATTATTTATCAATAAGCTTCTCTTCCAATGATTATGTCATCCACATGTTTGGCCCTTCTAGTTTAGAAGCAGAAGATAACCTATTACGCTTAGATAAAACACTGGCAGAGTTATTTAGTTATGTAGATAAAACAGTAGGGTTAGATAATACCTTGATTGTATTATCTGCAGATCATGGCGCGGCTGAAGCTCCTGGTTATTTAAATCAGTTAGGCGCAAAAAAACCACGTTATTTTGATCAAATATTATTAGAAGATGAGGGCATTTACAAAGCCTTAAAACAACAATTTGGCGTTGGTAATGAGCTTGTCCGCCTTTATTCAAAACCGTATTTATACCTAGATCATAGTGTTATTAAAGCGAATAAATTAGATCTAAACGAAGTTCAACAAGCATTATCAACTTTAGTTGAGCAAATTGATGGTGTTGAGTATGCAGTGGCAACACAGGATATTATTAACGGTAAATTAGACGATCAACGTGTATTACGTTTAGTTGCGAATAACTTTAACCAAGCACGCTCGGGTGATATTCATATTGTGTTTTCTCCACATACTTATATCAATGACTTTGATGGCTTAAGTGTCGCTTCAACGCATGGTTCTCCGTGGTCTTATGATACTCATGTACCGGTTATTTTTGCTGGTATGGATATAGATGAGCAACATGTTAGCCGTGATATTACACCTTATGATATAGCGCCGACTATTGCTAACTTTTTAGGTATTACTCAACCAACGGGGACAACAGGTGAAGTATTAAAAGAAGTGGTCAAATAAGGTTTTTGTATTTTTAAGTTATAAAAGTAGAGATAGGGAAAATTTTGAAGATTGAAGCCAGTTAATCAAGTAAGTTTTTAACTGGCGCTTTAAATTGAAATTTATCCCTATGCCATCATGTCCAATCACTATGTCATCATCTCCAATCCCTATCGCATTTTCTATTTATCGTGTATTAATGAATAATTTTCAATTGTTTATTGATCACGTTACTTTTTGCGCGACTTTGTTTTGTCATTCAATTAGACTTGCTAAACAAGTCTAACGACTCATTCCCCCGTTACTTTCCTAAATAAATGGATAATCATGCTCAGTCAACGTAAAGCCGAATTGATTTTATTATTAACAACATTGCTCGCGGGTGCTGGCTGGGTTTTCTCAAAGGAAGCGATTAATGGTCTACCCATATTTGGTTTCATTGGCATAAGGTTTGTTTTAGCTTCTTTATTGTTATTACCCCTTTGTTATAAAGCACTATTGAAAGCTAACCCTAAGGATATTGTCAAAGGCTCCGGTGTTGGTTTGATTCTTGGGTGCTCAATCTTGCTGTGGATACACGCTATTTCAGTGAGCCCAACATTAGGAGAGGGCGCATTTATTATGAGCTTATCGATGCTGATAGTGCCGCTAATTGCTTGGCCATTATTTAAAAGGCGTCCTCCTGCTATATTCTGGTTATCATTACCTATTGCTATTTTTGGGCTATTTCTATTGTCATTGAGCGGTGGTTGGCAAGAATCTTCTAGTCAAATTTGGTACGCAATTGCCTCACTTTTATTAGCTTTTCATTTTAATTTCAATGGTAAATACTCTAAGCGGATCCCAACTTTATTATTAACCTGTTTACAGTTATTTGTTATTGGTATTTTAGGACTGATTGCTTCTTTTCTTTTTGAGACCATACCGCCCACTGTCGATACTTCTATATTGATTTGGCTCACATTAAGTATCGTACTCGCGACGAGTTTGAGATATGTGTTGCAAACTATTGGACAGAAACATTGTTTACCTTCGATTGCTTCTATCATTATGATTTTAGAACCATTATGGGTTGTAATTATGAGTGTGATTTTGTATTCGGAAGCAATGCCGATTAACAAGATAATAGGTGGTAGCTTGATTTTATTATCATTATTGATTTTTAGAGTCGGTGGAAGTTTTATAGCTAAAAGAGCTGAGCTAAAGATTTAATCAAGAACTTACCTTATGTTCATTATTTGGGTGCCTAAGTTTTATTTTGTTTAATTTTCCTGTGCATTAAATTATTAGTTGTTTGTAAGTCATTCCATGCAGAGAATATTTTTCGGCTTTTACTTTTCTTTGTCTCTATTTATTATTTGGGTCTGCAGTCAAAATGAAGTTAATCTATTCCAGCATTTATGGCCAGTTATTTGGTCTTCCAACAAAAGTAAGCATTAGACCAAATGGTGTGTTGCTTGTAGTCAAAAATAAAGCAACAGAAATCAAATGGAAAAACTTAACCTGCCCACCTAGATTTAGTTCAACGTGGTTAGGAAAGACCATCATTTTTAGTACTGCAGGCGATAATTTTATACTCACAAACCTTGCTTATAGCAGTGAAAAAAAATACAAAACATATTGTGAGCAATTATGGATAGCTGAGAATAGCAATCATCTCAGCACATTATTGGATAAAATTGATACTGTTGTAACGAGTCGCTACCTACGTCAATCGCAAATAAAAAATATTCATTTAGCGATAAAAAAAGAATATTCGAAATGGTTTCCTTGGGCAAAAACAAGTGAGGCTTTAGGCGATAC
>JBALXF010000220.1:1659-5672 GCA_036961085.1 Psychromonas sp. | reverse complement strand
CAATTGGGGCTGGAAAAGTTGCAAACTATAACCCTTATACGGTTAAAGATCTTATTGCAGGTACTATCTACGAACCACTTTTCATCCATAATGGTAAAACAGGTGAAATTGAACCTCGTGTTGCTGAATCGATTGACGTTTCCGATGATTTAATGACTATTACAGTTAAAGTAAGACCGAATCTAAAGTGGTCTGATGGTAAGCCACTTACAGCAGAAGACGTTGCATATAGCTACGCACTTACCAAAGAAGCAAAAGCATTTGATGTGCGTGGTATGTGGGGAGAAGAAGGCAGTCTTGAGAGTGTAACTGCTACTGATGCAACTACAGTCGTTTTTAAAATGTCAAAAGCGGATTCTACCTTTCTTTGGGGATTAAAAGATTATTATATAGTACCGAAACACATCTGGGGTGAGGTTGATAATTTAACCACTTTCACTAACCCTAATCCAGTCGGTAATGGCCCCATGACTGAAGTTGAATTTATGAGTGCCCAGCAGTTAAAGCTGTGTCGTAACCCACATTACTGGCAAGCTGATAAAGGCCGTCCATACCTAGATTGTATTGTTGCTCGCTCATTTAATGATAATTCACAAATTCAAGCAGCCTTAATGAAAGGTGAGATTGATTGGGCTTCCAATTTCGTTGCCGATATCGATAAAACCTATGTTTCGCGTAACCCTGAAACGAATAAATACTGGTACCCAGCAAATGATGCAATTTTCTTGTATGTGAACCATAAAAAAGCGCCCTTTGATAACCTCGAAGTACGTAAAGCACTGTCTATGTCGCTAGATCGTGAGATGATTGTTGATATTGCCGCTTATGGTTACCCAACGGCTAATTATTCGTTGACCGGGTTAGGTGATTATTTTGAAAGCTATATTGATAAAGATATCGATAAAAAAAATGCATCGATAACTGCCTATAACCCAGACAATGCGATGAAAATATTAGATGCAGAGGGTTACAAAGATTTAAATGGCGATGGTTTCCGTCAACTACCCAATGGGGATCCTATTTCATTTGAAATTGAAGTTGTAGCAGGTTGGACTGATTGGATTCAAACGGTACAAATGGTGACTGAATACTTTGCAGAAGTAGGTATCGAGGCCAAAATCAAAACTGTTGATTGGGCTGTTTATGATAAGAACCTGAAAGACGGTAGTTATGACGTTTCTATTAACTGGTCTGCAACAAACAATGCTCACCCAATTGAAGCTTATCATGCTTTTTATTCTGAATCTTCAGTGGGTAAAAGTTGGCAGGCGGGACATGGTTTTATTAATAAAGATATTTCTGATCTGATTGTAAAATTTGGAACAATTAGTGATCTTGATGAGCAAAATAAAATAATTACTGAGCTACAAGATTATACAGCCTCTAACGTGCCATTTATTCCTCTGTTCTCAAATGCAACTTGGTTCCAGTACAACACCACTGAAATTGTAGGTTGGCCAGATGCGGACAACCCGTATATTCACCCTAACTATTACCAAGCAGATAAAAAAGTTAAAATCCTTGATCATCTTCACCTGAAATAAATCGAGGCATATTATTACCACAGTTAGTTATCTAGCTGTGGTTCATTCTTTTTCAACCCCTAATTTTTACTTTTCCTAATGCTATCCAGCTAACAAATTAATAATCTTCCAAATTAGCATTTAATTAAACGTCTAGGTTTGTTTTAGCTTAGAAATATAGTTTAAAAAATAACAGCTACTTAATCATTTTATTGTCACAGTAATGTTGTTAAAATATAAGTAATTGTATTGGTTGTAGCATATTGCTTTTTTATAACTGAACACGGCTTGGCATTTAGCTAAGTACCTTTTAATTAACTAGCATTTGCTTGACCATCGAGGCTCCAATGTTTAATCCTATTCGTCTTATGTATCTAACCGCATCCTTTTTCTGTGGTCTAGGTACTGCTTTCATGTTCCCATTGATCAGTCTTTACTTAATTGAAGAGTTAGGTGCCTCACCTTTAGAAATGGGAATCTTTCTTGCGATTCAAGTATCAACAGGGGTCTTTGTTTCCACCAAAATTGGTAAATTTTCAGATCGCGGTTGGTCGCGTAAACGAATAATTGTATTTTCTCAGTTCAGTTTTACCGCGGCATTATTGGTGTTTATATTTACCCGTGATTATTACGCGGCATTAGCTGCTTCTGTATTTTTGATGAGTATTGCTAGCGCGACATTACCGCAAATGTTTACCCTTGGTCGTTTTTACAGTGATAATGCATTAAAAAGTAATGCTGTCTTATTTATGTCCCTGCTACGCGCCGCTATTGCATTAGCTTGGGTAGTTGGACCTCCGTTGGCATTTATGGTTAAAAACCAATTTGGTTTTTCATATGCTTTCGCGATTGCGATTGCCTCTGCGTTAACCATGGTAATAATCGTATATTTCTTGCCGGAGTACCGTGGAAAAGTGATCACTGCAGAGCAACAAAAAAGTAATCTTCAATGGCATAGAAGTCCTTCTATCTTTTTCTATTTATTAGCTTGTCTGTTTATGTTTTCAGCTTCCTACATGTACAACACCACTATTCCTTTGTACCTCACAATAGAGCTTTCATTAAGCTCGCAATGGGCTGGTTATTTAATGGGAACAGCTGCTTTTCTAGAGATCCCTTTTATGGTTTTAGCGGGTATTTATGGAGCCCGATTAGGCTATAAACGATTAATGTATGTTGGTCTACTCTCTGGGATTATTTTTTATGCGGGCTTGCTACTCACTAACAATATTATGATCCTGATGGCATTACAGTTTTTTAATGGTGTATTTATTGCCATTATTGCGACACTGGGAATGCTGTTAATTCAGGATATGATGAAGCATGAAATGGGAACTGCGACGACATTATTTAACAGTGCGCAGATGATGTCCGCCTTGCTGGGTAGTCTAGTGGTTGGAGTAACTGCACAGTTTATTAGTTATTACGCCGTATTTGTGGTGGCGATTGTGTTAGTTGTTTTGGCTATGTTGTCATTGCTAATGGTGAAAGATACTGTGGCAGATGATAACAAACAACAAAATGGGGCGATGCTAAAGGAAATTTAGCAAGCGGGGATTAGGGGTAATTGGCTATTAAAGCTTCGCTTATAAGGTCTTATTTTTAATCATGCCTTGTGACACTAGGTATTTTGTCGATAAGAAAAACGGAGCTATTGCTCCGTTTTAAATTTATTAAAAGGTTTTACAAGCGAGTCAATATCACTCGCTGTAAATGAGTTATTGTTTGATTTTATAGAAGGTCGCATATAACAAGGGAACAACAATCAAGGTTAATACAGTTGAAAAGCCTAACCCTGCCATAATTGTCACTGCCATTGAGCCAAAGAATGGATCTGCGACCAGTGGAATCAGCCCTAAAATAGTGGTTAATGCGGCCATACTTACCGGTTTAACGCGGCTAGTTGCACTGTCTAAAATAGCGCTATACGGCTGTTTGCCACTGGATAAATCAATATTGATTTGGTCCATCAGCACAATACCATTTTTTAACACCATTCCGCTTAAGCTAAGTAAACCTAACAACGCGGTAAAACTAAACGGCAGGTTGGTTGCTAGCAGGCCGTAGCTAACACCAACAATCGCTAGAGGCACGGTTAACCAAATCACCAGTGGTTGCTTAAATGAGTTAAATAGCAATATAGTAATCACAAACATGCTTAAATAACCCAATGGCATGGCTGCACCTAATGCTTTTTGAGCATCGTTTGTTGATTCATATTCACCGCCCCATTTTAATGAATAGCCCTTTGGAAGTTGGTAAGCTTCTACTTGCGGTTTGATTCTTGCAAATAAATCCGCGGCTGTTTCATTGCTAAGAATATCATGGTCCGCAAGGATGCTTATTTCTCGTTTCCGATCCCGGCGCATAATGATTGACTGTTCCCATTCAAGAGATAGGTTATCGACAACTTGTTCCATTGGAACATAAGTTTGCAGCACTGGGCTCCAAATTTTAAGTAGATTGATAGTGGCTATGTCTAAACGCTCA
>JBALXF010000220.1:0-1649 GCA_036961085.1 Psychromonas sp. | reverse complement strand
TGGGAGACGAGCCACAATAGGTAACTGCTTAGTGCCGTCTCGCAGGATCCCCATATTACTTCCACCAAATGCCATATTTAAGGTATTTGACAGATCCTCTTTTGAGATCCCAAAACGACGAGCTTTGGACTCGTTAAATTGCGGAACCATTGTTTTTATTTGCTCGCGCCAATTGTTGGTAATGTTCCTAGCACCTGGATCTTTAGCAATAATCGCTTCTATATCAGCTCCAATATCCTTTAGTACTTGAGGATCTGCCCCTACAACACGTGCTTCAATTTTAGAGGCGGGTGAAGGACCAAACTCGACCACCTGCATGCGAAAGTCTGCTTGTGGAAAGCGCATTGCAATATCATTATCAAGCTGTGTGATCAAATTGAACATCTTATCTAAATCACTTGTTCGAATCAGAAGCTGTGCATAGGATTCATAGGACTTTTCCGGTTGGTAGGTGAGAGAGTATCTTTGTAAACCTTGACCAATAGTCGTTGTTACGTATTCAACGTCATTTTGAGATCGAACGTAAGACTCTATCTTTTTAGTGACGCGAGTGGTTTCTCGGATGTCAGTTCCTTCTGGCATCCACACATTTAAATAGAAAATAGGGGTATTAGAAACCGGGAAAAACTGTTGTTTTACAAAGCCGAAGCTAAAAATCGCAGAGCTTAATAATGCCACTAATCCGAGAATTGTGAACCAGCGGAATTTCAGTACAAACTTTAATATGGTTCTGAATAAGGTGAAAATCACTCCTTTGTAAAGCTCACCTTCCTCTACATTTTTATCGTTGGCTTTTAAGAATTTTTCAGCCAAAAAGGGGGTAATAGTAATGGCCGTTATCCAGCTTAAAAATAGCGAATAGCATAACACCCAAAATAAAGATCCCATAAACTCACCAGTAGAATCAGAAGATAACCCTATAGGTGCAAAAGCAGTAATGGCAATCACAGTTGCAGCTAATAAAGGCCACTGAGTTTGTTTTACGATAGCGGCAGCCGCTTGCGTTTTCGACAGCCCTTTGCGTATTCCGACTAATATCCCTTCTAAAACGACAATCGCGTTATCTACCAACATACCGAGTGCAATAATCAATGCACCTAGTGAGATTCGATGTAATTCAATATTGTTGTAATCCATCAGTATAAAAGTGCCAAATACAGTAAGTAGTAGCACTAAGCCAATGATCAATCCGCTGCGTAAACCCATCGCAATAAGCAATACTATGATCACGATAGCAACAGCTTGAACTAGGCTCATGATAAAGCCATCAATAGATTTTTCTACTTCAGCAGATTGGTCGTAGAAAAACTCAATATTCATTCCACTAGGAATATCGTTATCTAATTCAATAAGTCGATCTTTTATATGCTTACCAATATCTACAACATTGACACCTGAAGCAAACGAAATACCTATGTTTAGTGCAGGTTTACCATTGAATAAAACAATATTTTGTGGTTTTTCAGCGATGCCACGAGAAACATCCGCAATATCTTTCAGTCTAATCAGTTTACCCGTATCTCGACCATGAATAACGAGATTTTCAAGTTCTTCAATATTCGAAAGGTTGCCGGTAGGACGCAGTGGCATTGCTTGCCCTGAAACCATTATTTCACCAGCAGGCTGAGCCGAACTTTGGTGGCTTAATA
>JBALXF010000021.1:0-15331 GCA_036961085.1 Psychromonas sp. | reverse complement strand
GTCAAGGTGCCCCCTTGTTTAATTTCCTCAGCTGCTACAACATTTGAAGAAATCAATAAACCACAAATGACTGAAGCTAAAATCTTTTTAGTATGCATTACATAATCCTTACTTAAATGAAAAATATACAAATAACATCGATAAATTGTTGAAGCGTTTCATGTACCTAGCGCATTTAAAACACTTAAATCAGGGTGTTTTTTAATAAATCATACTTTTTAGGCCGAAATGAAAGCGCTTTCTTTATGAGAATATTATGTCAGCAAGTCATTATGAGCAACATTATTGGACTGAAACTCATGGGTAGATCACATTAACATTTTCCTAATAATTTAAAAAATACTCGTAATGTAAAAGGACTCATTTATACAATTTGTAATTTTTATTCGGTATACAAAACAAAAAATTCGTGCTTATCAGATGATTAATGTCACCAAACGGCAGTAATGTAAAACTTAAAGTGACGCCATTAAAGGGAGGAGCATTTTGTACCAATCTATGTGTCTATACAGTGGCCATATTCAATGCATCAAAAGTGAACAGAGAGAAAGGTAAGTTGAATTTAGAAGCGTGTTACTAGGTTTAGTTAAAGTATGGTTTGTTAAATAAGGATCCTATATTTCAACGTGCTGTTTTTATTGCGCCATTTCAATGCTATGTTGATTTTTAGTTAGGTGAATAAGTGGGCGACAGCTTTCGCTCTCCTACCCACTCATTAAATGCTTATTTATTTATAACCTTTTTAAAGATAAGCCCGCTGCATTAAACAAATGTAATTTATCTGCTGAAGCTTTTAAATAGAGATGTTGCCCTTTCTCAAGCGCGACGATACCCGACAACTTGGCAACTATGGTGTCGCTCTGTCCTACATTTTCTAAATGCACTAACGTCACTTCTCCCAGAGACTCAACGAATAGAACATTGCCCTCTAGTTGTGCGTCTTCAGCATCTGCCAACTCAAGATCTTCAGGGCGAACACCAAGCTGAAGCTGTTCACCATCTTGTAGTTTTGTACTATCTATTGCTACCTGAACATCCTTACCAATACCTGTATTAATAACGCTATGAGCTGCACTTTGCTGTAACTTTGCAGGTACGACATTCATCGCAGGAGAGCCTATAAATTTGGCGACAAAGACATTTTCAGGATCATTATATAACTCTAGCGGTGTTCCAACTTGTTCAATTTCACCTGCCGATAACACTACAATGCGATCAGCTAAAGTCATCGCCTCAACTTGATCATGAGTTACGTAAACCATAGTGGTGTCAGTCATTTTCTCTTTCAAGTTAGCTATTTCTATACGTGTTTGCACACGCAATGCCGCATCTAAATTAGACAATGGTTCATCGAATAGAAAGACGCGAGGATTACGTACAATCGCTCGGCCTATTGCCACACGTTGCCTTTGACCTCCAGAAAGCGCTTTAGGTAAACGGCTCAAGTAAGGTACTAATTGCAACATTTCTGCAGCTTCCATGACACGTTTTTCAATGGCTTCTTTACTCTGCTTAGCAATGCGCATGCCAAATGCCATGTTGTCGTAAACGGTCATATGTGGATAAAGTGCATAAGTTTGGAATACCATGGCAATACCACGCATCGCAGCTGGTAAGTTGTTTACGTTAGCTCCTTCAATTGATAGATCACCCGAGGTGATAGCTTCAAGCCCTGCAATCATACGTAATAAGGTTGATTTACCACAACCTGAGGGGCCGACAAAAACTACAAACTCACCTTTTTTAATTTCAAGGTCGATGCCATGTAGCACTTCTACTTTTCCATACGCTTTTTTAATATTTTTAAGTGTTAATCCAGACATTTTAAATCTCTTTAATCTAATGAGGCTATTTAACAGAGCCTGATAATAATCCACGTACTAAGTAACGCTGTAGGGTGAAAAACACCGTTAACGGAACCGCTATTGTGACGAAGGCAGACGCAGTAAGAATTTCCCAGTTACCACCACGTGAACCGAGTAGCTCTCGTAAACGCGCAGTAAGTACTAATTCATCTTCACCATTGCCTAAAAATACCGTTGCAACCAGTAAGTCATTCCATACCCATAGGAACTGGAATATGGCAAACGAAGCTAACGCAGGAAAAGAAAGTGGCAATATGATGCGGGTGAAAATATCGAAATCATTGGCACCATCAACACGCGCAGATTCAATGATCTCTCTTGGTAAACTCGATATATAATTGCGTAACAAATAGATAGCCAGAGGCAAACCAAAGCCGGTATGAGCAAGCCAAATCCCCAGATAGGTTTTGGCGCCAACACCAAACACAGAACCAATATCATTGTATAAACGTAATAACGGAATCAACGACATTTGCAGTGGCACGACGAGTAGCCCGACCACCATCGCAATCAATAAACCACGGAATGGCATTTGCATCCACGACAATGCATAGGCAGCAAAGGCGGCAATTAATATCGGGATCACTGTGGCCGGAATTGTCACTGTCAGTGAGTTGATAAAAGACTGTCCAATCCCCTCACTGGTTAGCACTTCTGCATAATTATCTAAACCAAACATAGGTGGAATAATGGCGGTATAAAAGAGGCGTTTACCTCGAGATCCGGTAAAAGCGACGGGTGATGTCATTTGGTAATCACCGTTGATATTCATCGTTAGTTCAATGCCTTTATTAAGTTCTATCAACTCTCCAGGCTCAGCTATCATCGGGTAACGAGAATTACCTCCAAATGCAATTATCTCAATGCTTTTACCTTCATCGGCGATGTTGCCAGTCAAGATAAAACGACCATCTTTTTCTATTTGCGTATCGGGTGCCCCTGTACGAGTGATCAAGTTTTGCTCAGAGGCAGACAATGAAGTCCACCAGCCAGAAACTGCCAGTTGATCTTTATCTCGAAACGATGAAATCAATAAACCCGCTGTTGGCAGGGTCCACAAAATCACTAACAATAATACCGATGCATGGACCAGATAAGTGAGTGCGGATTGACGCATATTAACCATACTACCAGGGCTCTTAATGGTTGTTGTTGAGCTCATATTAATGCCCCTCCATTTGCTTAGTTGCTTGACGAATATTCCAGATCATCACAGGTATTACTGCAACCATTATGATGACTGCAATGGCGGCACCACGGCCAAAATCACCGCCTCCACGGAACATCCAATCAAACATCATGTTAGCTAGAACCTGCGTATTCCATTGACCGTTGGTCATCGCCAATACAATATCGAATACTTTCAGCACCAAGATGGTTATCGTGGTCCACACTACGGCTATCGTTCCCCATATCTGAGGGATCAGAATTTTAAAGAATATTTGTACTCCACTAGCACCATCAAGCACCGCTGCTTCAACCGTCTCTTCTGGAATACCGCGTAACGCAGCTGATAAAATCACCATAGCGAAACCCGTTTGGATCCAGATTAGAATAACCATTAAGAAAATATTATTCCAAAATGGAATGGTGATCCAAGCTTGTGGTGTACCACCGAAAAATTCCACAATGGCATTCAGAATACCAATTTGCTCAGAGCCTTCGCTACGATAGTCGTAGATAAATTTCCAGATAATGGAGGCACCAATAAAAGAGATGGCCATCGGCATAAAGATTAAACTCTTGGCAATATTGCCCCAACTTACGCGATCCGTAAGTGCTGCAATGACTAAGCCAAAAAAGGTTGAAAGAGCAGGTACGATTAATAACCATAGGAGATTATTTATTAAGGATTCTTGAAAATCGCCATCTTTGAAAAGCCATATATAATTATCTAACCCAACAAACGTTTCACCATTACGGTCTAATAGCGACAAACGTATTGAATCAAATACCGGATAAACAAGATACATAACTAAAAATAGTAAAGCGGGTCCCAAAAATAACCAAGGTCGAACCATACTCGCCTTATGTAGGTTATTAGCAATTTGCTGATTAGAAAGTCCCTTATTAGGAAAAATAATCACAAGTAGCCAATTGCTCCCCAAGAAATAAAACGCACACCCTGCTACCGCTAATAACATGATCACGACAGAAGAAAGAAGTTGTTCCATAATGGCCTCTAATACCAAATCCGATAATTATTGACTCATTTAACTAACGGAATTGCTATAGTAATTTAAAAACAAAAGCGGAACCTATTTCAGCGATCCACTTTATATATGCAGTTGCCTATTTAATGGCATCCCACGTTTTTTGGATATCTTTGCCTACTTCTTCAGCAGACTTGCCACCCGTGTAATCAACCATGCCAGTCCAAAATGCACCAGCACCGACTTTACCCGGCATTAAATCTGAACCATCAAAACGGAAAGTCGTCGCATCAAGCAATATTTTTCCCTGTTTTTTCAAGGTAGTGTTGCCGTAAGCCTCTACGTTGGCTGTTTTCAAAGGTGTTAGGAAACCTGATTGAGCCATCCAAATTTCATGCGAGATAGGTTGTTGTAAAAACTCAATAAACGCACGTGCAGCCTTCGAGTCTTTCGTGATGCCCCAAAGCGTACCAGCACCTAGTACCGGTTTACCTAGATCTTTACCTGCATATGATGGGAAGTAGAAAAAATCAGCATCTTCACCCAATTCCGTTCCATCAGGGAAGAAAGTTGGGATAAATGATGCTTGACGATGCATATAACATTTAGCAGGAGAGCTAAACAGACCTTTAGGACTATCACGGAAGTCAGTTGTTGCTACTGCACGCGCACCGCCATCGACAAAATCATCGTTGCCGGCGAACCAGCCAAACTCTTTGATTGCTTCAACCACCTTTGGATCATCAAATTTTAAATCGTTACTCACCCATCGATCGTAATCAGCAGGTGTCTGTGTACGTAACATTAAATCTTCAACCCAATCTGTTGCCGGCCACCCCGTTGCTCCACCACTTCCTAGCCCAATACACCAAGGTGTTTCGCCATCTTTAACAATCTGCTCTGTCAGTGCTTTCAATTCTTCCATCGTTTCTGGTACATCGTAACCAGCATCTTCAAAATTCTCCGGCACAAACCAAACTAAAGATTTCAAATCGACCTTGTAAAATAAGCCAAATAGCTCCTCTTTCCCTTGTTTGTTAGGAAAAGTTGCAAGGTCAACCCAAGAAGAGCCCGCTGCGTAGTTCTCTTCAATCCATTGCTTGTTGCTGTCAGTTAATGGTGCAAGCAATCCTTTTGCAGCAAGATCTTCGGCAAGCCCAGGTTGTGGAAAAATCGCTATATTGGGTGCACTACCCGCTTGAACATCTATCGCTATTTGTTGTTCGAATGAATCTGATCCAGCGTATTCAACTGTCACGCCGGTTGCTGCTTCAAAGTAAGAAATAACGCTCTCAATAAGATCTTTATCCGGGCCTAACCAAGGGCCACGAATAGTCAGAGTTTCGCCTTTAAGTTCAGTACTTTTTGTAGCTTCATAACTCGCCCAGTTAAAGCGACTGTCTTCACCAGGTTTAAACATTAAGTTATCTGCAGCTAATGCATTACCAGCAATAGCGAACGAGATAGCACCAAATAAAATAGAAAGTTTCATAGGTAGAGCTCCATGTTATAAATTTATTTATCTTAAATTATACCGACATACTTAACCGATTTAGTTAAGTTAATTAAAATAGGTCACTTACACGGAAACTGTCGAATCCAAAGCATTGAAAATGGGCTTTAAGTCAGATTATCTAGGAAATTATTAATGAAAAAGTGACTTGAATCGCACATTTTTTATACAGCTATGATATTCCTATACCCAGCACTACTTAATCGGTTTAGTCTTATCTTAAACCACCACAAACAAGCATTAATATTTCAAGTGCAAGCTAAATTAAGGGCAGCATGAAATCCAATAAAAATAATAATAACAAGGCTAAACCGACACTTAAATATATTGCTGAACGGCTAGGTATATCCAAGGCAACGGTTTCAAATGCGTTTAATAACCCTAAGCAACTTTCTGCTGCACTACGTGAAAAAATATTCACAGAGTGCCAAGCTCAGGGATACACCGGTCCAAGCATTACAGCGCGTAGCTTACGTACTGGAAAAACTGGCGTCATTGGTGTGTTACTTGCCGATAGCCTTGCTTATAACTTTACCGATCCTGTTGCTAGTCACTTCCTCGAAGGGGTAGCGTCCACACTCGATCAACAACATATTAATATGCTGCTATTACCCTCTCGTAGCGATAACTACCAAAGCACCCAAGTCGATACTATTCCCGATAGTTTTATTGTTTATGGAAAGCCTAAGGATGCCGATGTTTTGCAAAGGATCAGCCAACAAGGCAAACCTATGGTTACTGTCGATTTCGATACTGAACTGGGTAATAGCGTTTCTGTAAATGTGGATAATCACGGCGCGGCTTATGAAAGCGCGAAACATGCATTATCTGGATTAAACGATAAAGTGATCATTGTTGGCTTTCGTCTATTAAATGGATGTGACCAATTACGCTCCGTGGATTGTGAGAAATTGGAAGGCTATACCGAGTCTATCTCAAGACGTCGTTTCGAAGGTTATCAAGATGCAATTCAAGAATGGGGAGGACAGTTTAATAGCAGTGATGTGTGGCAATTCCCACATCCCAAAAGCCAAGCCACACAAATGACATTACGTGGATTACTCGCTCACCCGCAAAAAAATCATGCAACAGTGTGTCTTTGCATGAGTGACAAACTCGCAATTGCAACCTTAGAAGCTGCGCAATCACTTGGTATTAAAGTACCCGAACAACTTAGAATTGTCGGCTTTGATAACATCCCAGAAGCGGATACATTTAACTTAACCAGCATTCATCAGCCATTAACTGAAAAAGGAAAAATAGCGGCAGAGATAGCCTTAGGCCTACGTGAATTTAGTAGCATTGAATTGCCTGCTCCATTAGTTATTCGAGGTAGTACAGACTCAACTCTACCAGCACCCAATATTGAGTTCACAAAGACCAAGGTTTAATCCCTAATAGCAGTAACTAAAGTACATGGCTTAATTAAAAACCAAAAAATTAAATAATAACAGAGTTAAATAATTTATAAGTATTAAGGCGCACTGCGCCTAACTAAGAAATAGGTAGCAAATATGAGCGCAACTAAAATAACGCCCAAATGGTGGCACAACGCAGTCGTTTATCAAATTTATCCACGTAGCTTTAACGATGCAAACGGCGATGGCATTGGTGACATTCCAGGCATCATTCAAAAACTAGATTATATCCAACAACTGGGGGCAAATGTCATATGGTTAAGTCCGGTATACCAGTCTCCAATGCAAGATAACGGTTACGATATCTCAGACTATTATACAATTGCCGAAGTGTTTGGCAGCATGGATGATATGGAACAGTTGATTGCTGATGCCGCACAACGTGATATAAAGATCGTCATGGATTTAGTGGTAAACCATACTTCAGATCAACACCCATGGTTTATCGAATCGAAGAGCAGTATCGATAACCCTAAGCGTGATTGGTATATCTGGAAAGACCCAAAAGAAGATGGCAGTGAGCCTAATAATTGGGAGTCATTTTTTGAACCTAAAGCTTGGACACTTGACCCTGCTAGCCAGCAATATTACCTTCACCTGTTCAGTAAAGAGCAACCCGATCTAAACTGGGCAAATCCTGAAGTACGAGAAGCTATCTATGACATGATGCACTTTTGGCTAAAAAAAGGTGTTGCGGGCTTCCGTATGGACGTCATCAACATGATTGGTAAACCTTCTGACTTTCCTGATGCGACCATCTTCGATCAAGGCGTCGCAGGTTGGGAGCACTGGGCAAATAACTTATTATGCCACCAGTACTTACGTGAAATGAATGACAAGGTATTATCTCATTACGATGTCTTAACCGTAGGTGAAACACCGTTTACTACCCCACTCGATGGACGTTATTATTCACATCCAGATCGCCATGAAATGAGCATGATCTTCCAATTTGAACATGTCAGTATCGACCGCGAAGAGCACAATGCACTTCGTAAACCTTTTAATTTGATTGAATACAAAGCAATCATGAGCAAATGGCAAGAACAGATGCATAACGTCGGTTGGAACAGCTTATATTGGAGTAACCACGACCAACCCCGCACTGTCAGTCGTTATGGTAATGACAACTCTGTGTACCGAGAAATAAGCGCGAAAATGCTTGGCACCGTTTTGCATATGATGAGTGGTACTCCTTATGTCTACCAAGGTGAAGAGATTGGCACCACCAACAAACGTTTTTCCAACATTGATGAATTTAATGACTTGATGGCAAAATTTCATTATCAGAAAATGCGCGAGCGCGGCCAAACCGATCAACAAGCACTGGATTTTCTTAATTTCTTCTCACGTGACCATGCACGCGTGCCAATGCAATGGAATACCGAAATTAATGCTGGTTTTAGCACAGGTACGCCATGGCTTGCCTGCAACAGAAACTATCAAGCCGTAAACGCTGACGCTGCGGTTGCAGATCCTAATTCAGTTTTTTACCACTACCAACAACTAATAGCCCTTCGCCGCAGCAGTGAGTTTAGTGAGGCAATAGTCTATGGCTCGCATCAGTTACTCGATCCCGAAGATGCAGATGTGTATGCCTACATGCGTATAAGCAAACATAAAACCTTACTTGTTGTCGCTAATTTTAGTGAAGCGATACAACAACGAAATTATTCTTATGCGGTAAAACAATGTTTATTAAATAACTACCCCGATCTAGTGATAAGCGAAACCATTACTAATTCAGGTACAAATTGCGAGCTTAGTTTACAACCCTACCAAGCGTGTATTTTTGAAATCATTACACGTTAATTTAATCATTACCTTTATATATTGCTCCCATCTGTAGGGAGCAATAATGGGTATTCACAAACTGTTATGTGTGTTTCATCTAGTTTTATTAGGATATTTTATAAAAATACGTGCTTATGCATTTAACTCAGGTCAAAATGTAAAATAATTAAAAATGCACCACACACGCTTCATCAAACGACGAAACGTTGTTTCTGTTCTTCTTCATTAACTGAATTAATGGAAGAAAACACAAAACAATCGATAATCAGCTTATTATGACTGTTTGAGTCTTTCCTTTGTGTAGCGCGCAGCGCCTCGGTGCCCTCTGCGGTAGTGTCTTTAAATATTTTTACAAAAGATCACCTGAGTCGTCTACATAAGCATATAAAAATATTTGCTCATCAAGACCCACCCAATATTAATTCCCCCTCAACGCGAGTTAGGATTATTGTTATTTAAAACAGTCACATTCAGAGAGAACATTTATGCATAAAATAGTCATGATTTTCACAACAGTCTTGCTCAGTGGTTGCCTTGGCATGCCGCAATCAATGACCCCCGTAAACGACTTTGAAATAAATGAATATTTAGGTAAATGGTATGAAGTCGCCAGATTAGATCATTCGTTTGAAAGAGGACTAAGTAACGTATCTGCTGAATACACGCTTAAAGATGATGGCGGCGTTAAAGTTATAAATCGTGGCTTTTCTAAGGAAGATAAGGAATGGCAAGAAGCGGAAGGAAAAGCCTATTTTGTCAATGCTACAGACGAAGGTTACCTTAAAGTATCTTTTTTTGGCCCGTTTTATGGCTCATACGTAGTATTTGACTTAGATAAAGAAGATTATCAATATGCCTTTGTATCGGGTCCTAACAACGATTATTTATGGTTATTATCAAGAACGCCGACTGTCACTCCAGAAGTACTAGAAAGCTTTGTTCAACAATCTAAGCAATTAGGCTTTGACACAGAGCAGCTTATTTATGTTGAACATGACCAAGAATTTTTTTAACAATGGGGAATATGAAGGGGCTTAAAAAATATGGCTAGGAGCTCCCATTTGTATTTCATTTGAAATATTAGTGGGCTAAAGCCCACGCCCCAAGAACAAGTTCATAATTAATTTCTGAATAGAGCGACAAAACCACTCAAATGTTAGGGGCGCGGGCTTTAGCCCGCATGTTTAGTATATGAATTGCTTAGTCATAAATTATTTGTAAAGGGGTAGTGATCATTATTCAACATTAGTGAGCTAAAGCCCACGCCCCAGCTACAAATTAAAAACTTTACTTAATCAATTTCAAACCTATCGGTAATCCTTCACCAAACACACGTTTAGTTTCTGCTTCATTGAGTTCTTTAACGCTTTCAACCATCTCGACCCAGCTCTCCGGTGCTTTGATTTTAGTTAGCTGCGCGATGATTTTATCGCGCCATTGCTGATCAATATCACGACTGCGATCACCACTCATACGTGACATTAATACGGTAGAAAAAGCAGCCTGTTGGTTTTTGTTCCAATCGGCCTTGAGTAGTTGCGGTAACCAGCTTTCCACATCGTCTTTATCAATAACGTTATGAGCACTGCAATGAAAAGGGATCCTTGATGCAAGACGACCCAATGCCCACCAGCTAGTATTCGTTTCTGATGCTTTTTGCAAACGTTTTAAAAACCATTGGCTGACTTGGGTTTTATTTTCAACTGGTAGAAGCTCTAAGGCCGCAACCAATTTAACCATATCTTCATAGGATTTTTGTTTGGCCTCGACTTTCAATTTTCTACTGGTTAATGCTGATACATTTATAAATTTTTCAATGTCAGCAAATACCCTTGCTTGTTGTATCGCATTGAGTCCACCAGAAGCACGACGCCAGAACGTCCACCAGTCAATCCACCCTTGAGTTTCCTGATGATACTGCAGACCTTGTTCATATAAATGCCAAATTTGTTCGATTCGCCATTCATCAATCGGATAGCCAAAGCCAGGTCGTAAACAATAACCGCTGAGTTTAAACCAAACACGTTCATGAGCTGCAGTTCGGCGACGGTTATTCTTACCTTCTAATAGTTGATCAAACAAAGCGCGTAGCACCGGGATCTCCCAGGTATCACGTTTACCTAATGCTTTTTCAAGATCAACACGTAAATTTTTAACCGCTTTAGGGTCTGCCTGTTTTTTACTCTCCCCAAACACCAGATCTATTTTTTCTCTGACCTGTTCAAAACCATCGGGCAGTGTAAAACTAGTTTCCGTTGCACTAGTTTGAGACAATTGCTTACGAATTTGAAATTCGACATGCCAACGTTGCTGATCTTCAGCGACGCAATCAATTTGTAATGTACCCACTTCCGTAAGCCGAGTTGCCAAGGATACGATAACAGAATCTAAGCTGGTTTTTTCTAATACGGCGACTAAAGGTGGCAGCGAAATAAAACGTTCACTGGCAAATTCCTGTTGCTCAATAGAAATTATTTCACCGGCTTTATAAGCATGGTCAGCAGTAGTCGAAATTAGATGAAACTGTACCGGTGAGCCTAAGCGTAATGAAAACTGTCTTTCATTAAGGGTCAGTTCCTGATCTTCTTCTGTGCCTTTAGGCATCAGACAAATAGCTTGTTTTGATGCATCATCTTGTTCAAGCACCAAAAAGAATGTTCGAGCTGAGCCACCACCTATCTTAAGTTGTGCACCGCGCCTTGCTTTGCAATAAGCAACAGCCCCCTGTGCAACCGCAAGGTTAGGATTATTGTTTTCAAGCTTCTTAACTGCTTCACCACGCCATCCACTTAATACTTCAATGGATCGCTCACTGAGCACTGCGCTATTAAACACACCACCATTAAATAATACCGCATCGGGAACTGCGTTAATTAAATGTTGATCAGTCGAATTAGATACTTCAATACCTAATGCATCATTACAAGCTAGCTGATGATCTGCAATAAATGCTGCAAGATGTTTGCTTACTGCTGCATCGGCTGCATAGGGAAGCCCAAACTCAACAACACCACTACTGCGTTTCTGAGGGCGTTGATCAAAGCTAATTTTAGGGAAGAAACCATCCAAAGCGATATCTCTAACCGCCTGTTTAGTCAGTTCACAACTTTTTGCGCCACCAATTAGTTTTGCACCACTACCTAATACCGTTACCTTGGCGCTGTCGGGTGCATTTTCACCCAGCAGTAATTCTTTTGCTTTTCGTGTTTGCTGAATTAATTGCGATAAACTGGCTGCACTCAATTTTTTAGGTGCAGACTTACCACCGTTAATTTTCCCTTCCGCAATATGTGCGAGCGCTAAATCAACATTGTCACCACCTAGCATAAGATGATTGCCTACGCCGACACGTGTCAGAGTAAGACTATTATCTTCAGCTTGTGCCACTTTGATCAGACTTAAATCGGTAGTACCACCGCCCACATCGCAAACCAGTAATAGCTTTATTTTAGCCAGTTCTGTTTGGACATTTTCGCCCTGCCTTGCATACCAGTCATAACAAACCGCTTGCGGCTCCTCAAGCAATAAAATATTACTTAAACCGGCAAGCTGTGCAGCTTCAACGGTTAATGCGCGTGCACCTTCATCAAATGAAGCAGGAATAGTGATAACCACTTCCTGATTTTCCATCAGCGCTTCAGGATGATTAAAATTCCAAGCATTACGCACATGCAACAAGTAACTTGCAGAAGCATGTACAGGAGAAACTTTTGCGACGCCTTCTGCACCTGTCCAAGGAAGAATATCGGCACTACGATCGACTTGCGGATGTGACAGCCAGCTTTTAGCACTGACTACCTGACGTCCATCAACCTTAGAGCCTAGCTCTCTCGCCCACTCACCGATAACCGAGCAAGGTAGTTCCCCTGCCAAGTTTGCAGTGTCACTATTAGACCAAGGTAGCTGCATATCTGAAAGGGAGATCTCCCCCTCAGTTGGGTGATATCGAAACGAAGGCAGTAAAGGTCGTTTAGCGATTTCGCCGGGTGCAACTAACTGCTCAATTTCAAAAATAGAGCAGTTTTCTGCTGTTAACGGCTTTTCTAAATCTGCATAGGCAACCACTGTGTTAGTGGTGCCTAAATCAATACCAATTAGGTATTTAATTGACTGTTCGCTCATTAATCGCGTACATCCAGTTCAATATGCCAGCGCTCAGCTTCGCCACTGTCATCAAAACTGTTTACCGAAATGGCTTCTAGTTTCAAAGTCCCTACTTCAGTCACTT
This sequence comes from Psychromonas sp., assembly GCA_036961085.1. Lineage (GTDB taxonomy): Bacteria > Pseudomonadota > Gammaproteobacteria > Enterobacterales > Psychromonadaceae > Psychromonas. Next base: position 2,360 of record JBALXF010000021.1, on the reverse strand, counting down.
TAGCCATTAGGCGTACGGGCACAACATCACCACTGCGACGACCTTCAACCGATAAAGTTGCCTGTAATTCAGGTAGCTCTTCTAGTTCACCTTGTTGCCAGTGAGTTAACTGCACGCCAACTTCATCGTGACGGCGCGTGTTCGAGCCGAAAAAGCGGAAATGCACAGGCTCTCCGACCACTAAACCAAACTCAGTTGTACTTGCAGCTGTTTCCGTACCCTCTTCCATACCAAAAGGTGCAATACACAGAGCTTCTAAAGGTGGCTCCATACCTGGAATAGCAGGCATTGAACTTTCGATACCTACATAATAAGTACTTGCCAGACCACCACGAATACGAACGCCCTGACCTTGCTTCACATAACCGTAATAACTTGCACCGCTTGCAACAGCAAGATCTAAATCAGAATCGGCCAATAATCGCGCTTTTTCAGCACCTGCATCTTGCAGCCACTGATTGATAATGCCTAAAGCACGTTCAGCTAACACTGGCGCTTTAAGTACACCACCATTAAATAAGATTGCCGATGGTTTAATAAAGTCAGCTAAAACATCCGCGTCGAAATTAGCCGCTAGCGGATCAGCAAAGTCATGACTGTCTTCAGAATTGGAAGCTCCTCCCAATACGTCATCTGCAGCATCAAACTGTTTACTTAAAAAAGCGGCTAGGTGACGAGATACGGCAGGATCCTGTGCATACGGTAGGCCTCTTTGTGTTAATGCACCACGACGAGCAGCTCTAGGGTGCTCATCAATATTGACAGATGGGAAGAACCCCTCAACTAATGCTTCACGTACTTCGTTTCTAGTTAACTCGGTGCGCAGAACTTTGCCTAACAGTTTAGAGCCACGACTTGGTACTGTGATAGGAACACTATCTACATCATTATCAAGTAATAACTGTTCTTTAGCATCGCGACAGGCTTGACTAATTGCTTGAATTTGCCACGTCTGTAATTCTTTACCTTCAGCAGCTAGTTTAGATTTAACACGGTAAGCAAGCGCTAAATCCATATTATCGCCACCAAGCAATATGTGCTCACCGACAGCGATACGATTCAGGGTCAGATTACCCTCTTCTTCTGATACCGCAATCAATGATAAATCAGTTGTACCACCACCTACATCGACCACTAAAATAATATCACCAACATCAACTTGATCACGCCAAGCTTCTCCACAAGCATGTATCCAGTTATAAACAGCAGCTTGAGGCTCTTCCAGTAAGGTCAAATTGTTAAAACCGATACGTTTTGCAGCTTCAGCGGTAAGCTCTCTAGCAGCAGGATCGAATGAAGCAGGGATAGTGATGGTTACATCTTGTTCTGCTAACGGTTGTTCCGGAAATTGATGCTCCCAAGCACCACGCAGATGATCTAAATATTCAAAGGTTGCCGTCAGCGGCGATATTTTTCTGACTTCTTCTGGACTCGTCGCAGGCAAAAAATCAGCATGGCGATCTACGCCGCTATGGCATAACCAGCTTTTAGCACTGGCAACTAAGCGCATTGCTGTTTTACTGCCTAGCTCACGTGCAATACTACCAACAATCGCATTAGGTTTAGCATTCCAAGGTAATACAATATCAGCTTCATTAAGCTCAGCTTCATGAGCCATATAGATGAAAGAAGGTAATTGCTTCTTCTCTTCAATAACACCAGCCTGAGTTAACTGCGGAATTGACATGATAGTCAGTTGCGGCTCTTCTGTCGGGTTTTCGGCTGCATGCGTAAGATCGAGATAAGATAGTACACAGTGAGTTGTGCCTAAATCTATGCCGACCGAATAGCGTGTTTGTGTTTTGTTTGAATTTATTTCGCTCATAGCTCTACCTCCGCAGGTGCAACAATTGAGGCATCATGCTCTGCCGTTAATTTAGGTAACTTAACCTCAGTAGCTTTCCAACCTTTATGTATCAATGTGCCATTAAAAGGTGCTTTACCAACAACGTTACCAGTTAGACGCACTTCTGATGCGTTAAAGCCTTCTTCTAAACGAACAGATGTTTCTTCATCTTCATTGCGTATAGATTCAAGAGTAAAATAATTTTCTAATGTTTTTTTGCTTCCTTCATGAACAACACGTGCGGCTGCGCCGATATCGGAATCTGAATAACCGCTTAAATCTTCTTGGATAAAATCAATAAAACGTGCATCTTGTTGTAGTAGCGTCAATAATTGTAAAGCCGCCTCAGGTGTCGATTCTTTTAATACAACCGTTTTAGTTACTTCAACTTCTTTAATTACTTCGACTTCTTTAATTACTTCGACTTCTTTAACTACTTCGACTTCCTTAACTACTTCAACTTCTTTAACTACTTCAACTTCTTTAACTACTTCAACTTCTTTAACTACTTCAA